>JAGGTW010000002.1 GCA_021163585.1 Desulfurococcales archaeon
TAGCTGCATTACCTACTACAAGTACCGCAAAACCTAGGGCCAGTAGTGTTAGGGATCCTACATTTGTTAGTATGTTTACTGTGTCAAATGTCACAACGTACTTGCCCTGCTCAACGTAGAAGTTTATCGACAGTGCCGACATAATTAAGAACGACCCGATGATAGTGAATAGCGCTGATACTAAGAAAAACTTCAGTCCGTACCCCAGTGCCTCAGTCCACTTCACCTCCTTCACCGCATAACTGCTATCCTATATAATCTGTTAAAAAACCAGTGGTAGATTAAGGAATATTAACTACTGTAATACTAAGTGATAATTGATTTGGGGGTCGGCTACGTGCTTGCTAAGATAGTTGAGGTACTGGAAAAATATTACGGAGGTATTAAGTCGGGGGAGTTTCCAGCGTATGATGCGGTGGTAAGGAAGATGCACCCTCTGGGCGTCCTAATATCTATTGTACTGTCTCAGAATACTTCTGATAAGAACGCTTTTACTGCACTGATGAATTTGACCAGAAGGTTGGGATACAGGCTCTCACCAGAGTCCTTCTCGAGAATTAGCGATAAGGAGCTTGAGGAGTTAATTAAGCCCTCAGGCATGCAACGTTTGAAAGTGAGGGCGATTCGTGAGTTGCTTAAATTAGTTAATGAAAACCCTGATGTACTTACCGAGAGCGAGCCTGAGGAGCTGAGGAAAACCCTAATGTCTGTTAAGGGTATAGGTCCGAAAACTGCTGATGTGTTTCTACTTATGTATAGAGGATATCCTACCTTCCCCATCGACACTCACATTAGGCGGGTACTGTACAGACTCGGCTTGGCAGGTAAGAATGAAGGCTACGAGTCGATCAGGGAGAAGGTGATGAGGATGCTACCTGAGAGCAAATACCTGAGTGCTCACCTCCTACTAATAATTCATGGCAGGAGGACTTGTACAGCTAAAAAACCTAAGTGTGATGAATGTCCCGTAAGGAACTTATGTCGCAGAGTTAGTGTTGCTGATGGAAGTGGCACATAGTGGTTAGCCAAGTACAGCAATAGGCTTGGCTTAGTTACCTTATTTCATGCAGGTTAGATATTCCTTTTACGTAGTAGTATAGTGTCGCGTCTCTGTAACCAAGTGAAACCCTTGTGATGTGTAGAGGTCTCCATCCCGGGATCTCGAAGTCGAGTGTTATTACTCTGGCACCGAGCCTCAGCTCACGCTCCAGCTTCGGCTTCAGCAATCTGTTCACGGATGTTAATAGGTACATGTAGACTATTGTAGCATCCTCTAGGTTGACCTTGAAGAAGTCATCATTTATGAACGTTATTTTTTCAAGCACTCCTGTTTTCCTCGCTCTCTCCTTAGCTTTCTGGATTAGCTCCTTGTTCAACTCAATACATACTGCACTTGCTCCTCTCAGTGCTGCCTCAATAACCACTCTGCCATCACCGCAACCTAGGTCGTAGAGCACGTCCCCGGGCTTGGGCTTAGCCAGCAGCATTATGTATGGTATCAACTCCTCTCTTGTAGGCACCCAGGGAGCTAGTACTGTTCCTGAGGACGTCGTCTTTAATCCCCAATACTTTAGTATCAGTTTATTAAGGTAATATACTATGCCCACTAGCTCTCCATGAGCTTGCCGGCGCCACCTGCTAATTAGTCACCACCTCCTGAGCTAGGGTATTATCTAATGAATTTCCTCTATAATGAGATGGGCTGTAACTTATTAATTTGTCGAACACCTTAATTCTTGGGTGCTCTTTCCGTGGTTGTGGTGAGGTGGCACGGTCACGCATGTTTTGAAGTAGTTGACAGTAATGGTGTTTCAATAGTTATTGACCCACACGATGGCAGGAGCATCGGGTTAAAACCTCCGATGGCTAGTGCTGACGCGGTTCTAATTACTCACGAGCACTTCGATCATAATGCTTACCACTTAGTTCTCAAGCCGGGTGGCGAGAAATACTCGATGAGGGAGGGGGACTTCAGAGTTGTTGGGAAGTACGGAGTTAAGGGTGTTAAGTTATTTCATGACAAGAGCAGAGGTAAGCTTAGAGGGAACGTAGTGATTTACAGACTTGAAGTCGAAGGTGTGAATATTCTGCACCTAGGTGATTTAGGGCACATCCCTCCACAAGAAGTAGTTAGTGAAGTTACACCCGTAGATGTTTTGATGGTACCTGTCGGTGGAACCTTCACTATAGATGCTAAGGAAGCGTATGAAGTAGCAAAAATGTTGCTGCCTAAGGTGGTCATACCAATGCACTACTGGGTTACAGGTGTGAACCTGCCGCTCGCTCCACTGGACTCGTTCCTAAGTATTGTAGATTATGAAGTTGTCAAGCTGGATAGTAATCAGTGGTCAATTAGTAAGGAGGAACTAGATGTAATGGGTCCAGAGCCAAAAGTTGTGGTGTTTAAGCTACCTTGAATTATTACAATAAATATTTTTCTTTATGCTACTGAGGCTGATTTTGGCTTAGGTTAAAATGACATGTCTTATTTTTATGTAGTTTTTCCTACTTACCCTTACATTTCCTCCATTCAAGAAGTTTAGTAGGGCCTCTCGTATTATTTCAGATCTGGGCACTCCGAGTTGAAGTGCTAGTCTATCAATCCTCTCAAGTAGTGCTTCATCTATCTTAAACGTAACAACTTTCATCGGCATAGCCCCTACTGGTTAGGATGCTTTCGTTCCTTAAGATAACGCTACATATGACGGTATTACCATGCGATATGTCTTTTCCCTAAAAGAACTGTACATATCAGAAGCAGATTTATATACTAAGATATTAGTATTTTTCTTGAGAGGGGATGCCATATACCGACAGTCCACATCTCACTGCCTGAAGCTGTCTACAGGGACCTTAAGCGAACCGCCTCGGAGATGGGTATTCAAGTAACTGATCTCATCAAAATGTTTATAAGGTTGGGACTTAATGGAGACCTAATAACATCTAAGGCGTCAGGTGAAGTCAATTCGAGAGCCTCTGGAAGAGATGTAGAGTACCTGAAGGGGAAGATCTTTATCATGGAGAACATGATGAGGGTGCTACAGGAAAAAATAGATGAGCTGGAGCGCAGGATCGAGGAGCTGGAGTCTCCTGATATAGTGCTTAATCCGAGGAAGTTCGGTAGTGGAAGAGTTAATAAGCCCTAACTA
>JAGGTW010000101.1 GCA_021163585.1 Desulfurococcales archaeon
AATAGGTCTCGCAACATTAGTATGTGTTGCACTATTTTCGATAGTAGCACCCACTGAAAACTTGAGTTTTCTGGTACTTGGTTCACTGATTTTTGTTTTAGTAATACACGCTACTCAGTGGATTCTAGCACCTAAAATTATTGAAGCAGCCTACAAGGTGAGACCAGCCAGTGAAGATTTTGCCTGGCTTAAAGAGGTAGTTAGAAAAATCGCTGTGGATTCAGGCTTAAGCAAAATACCTAAAGCAATGGTTGCTGAAGTCAGCGTTCCCAACGCATTTGCCTATGGAAACATATTCTCAGGTTACAGAGTAGCTGTCACTAAAGGCATGCTACTTAACTTCCCTAAGGACGAGATCGAGGCAGTTATCGCGCACGAAGTTGGCCACATAAAGCATAAGGACGTAGAGATAATGATGATTGTGAGCGTTCTCCCTGCACTCCTGTTCTGGCTCGGTAGGACATTAATGCTCTTCGGGATGTTCAGGGGTAGCAGTAGGAGGAATGAATCAGCGATAATACCGCTGATCGGTATAGGGTTGTTAGCTTTCAGCTTTGTATTTAACCTATTCATACTTTACTTAAGTAGACTGAGGGAGTACTACGCTGACTCACATGCTGCACTCACGGTCCCACAAGGTGCTAGGAAGCTTCAGAGAGCTCTAGCCAGGATCTTAGTCCTAAGCAGGCAACTGCGGTTTAATAAAGCAGAGATTAAAGCACTGGGAAAGTTTAGGGCGCTACTGATAAATGACCCTGAGCTTGGGGTTGGTGCGTCAGCGTGGGCTGACATAGATAGGGTAGTAGAGTACATAAAGTCGGCTAAGAAGCTGCTGCCGCTGGAGCTATTCTCGTCTCACCCAGATCCAGCTAAGAGGCTGAGGTTCCTAGATTCATTCTTGAGAGGCAGCTCTTAGCGCTAACATTAGAATGTACCCTGGAAGCATAGAATTTTAAACCTACATTATTATTTATTTAGGGTGTGCTCTCTGTGACCTGCTCCAAGCCTAAAGTATTTATAACTAGAGAGTTATTCGATGAAGCTATTGAGAGAATTAAGAAGTACTACGATGTTGAAGTTTGGGACCGTTACACCCCTCCTCCTTATGAAGTCCTCAGAAGTAAGCTGAAGGAGGCGGATGCTGCCGCAACGCTCCTAACTGACAAGATAGACTGTAAGTTATTGGAGGAAGCTAAGAACCTAAGGATAATTGCACAGTATGCTGTCGGGTATGACAATATTGATGTTGAGTGCGCTACTAAATTAGGTATTTACGTGACTAATACTCCCGGAGTTCTTACTGAGGCTACAGCGGAGCTGGCGTGGACGCTAATACTGGCAACTGCTAGAAGGGTGGTTGAAGCCGATGTTTACGTAAGGTGGGGTGAGTGGTGGAGAACTAAGACTGGCTGGCATCCCAAGATGATGCTGGGTACTCAGGTAACAGGTAAAACTCTAGGTATTGTGGGTATGGGTAGAATAGGTAGGAGGGTGGCTAAGATAGCTAAGGGGTTTGACATGAAGATCCTGTATTATGATGTGGCTAGACTCCCTGAGGAGCTGGAGAAGGAACTCGGTGCGAAGTATGTCGACCTAGATACGTTGCTTAGAGAGAGTGATATCGTGACCCTTCACGTACCTTTAACTAAGGAAACTTATCACTTAATTAATGAAGAGAGATTGAGGAAGATGAAGAAGGGAGCAATCCTAGTGAATACTTCTAGGGGCGCTGTAGTAGATACTAATGCCCTAATTAAGGCTCTGAGAGAGGGCTGGCTGGCAGGTGCTGGACTCGACGTACACGAATCAGAACCCCTGCCTCCGAACCACTCAATAACAGCATTTAATAACGTCGTCCTAGCCCCACACATCGGGTCAGCTACTTACGAAACTAGGCTTGCTATGGCTATGCTGGTGGCGGACAATTTAATAGCATTTGCAGAGGGGAGGACACCACCTACTTTAGTTAATAAGGACGTAGTTAAGGTAAGGCCTCCAGGATTTAAGTAGCTTAACGTGGTTTAATGACTAATACACATCAAAAATATTTTTATTAATTATTGATAGTTTCTATAGGTGGACACCCTATATGTCATCTCCAACACTGAATTACAAGTCAATCATACCTAATCTACTCGGAGAGCAAGCATTTGTGTATATTGCTAAGGCTAGGGAGCTTGCACGTAAGGGTGCTAAGGTAATTAGCTTTGGTGTTGGTCAGCCTGACATACCAACATTCGATCATATAATTGATGTTGCCAAGAAAGCCCTCGACGATAAATTCACTGGCTATACGGAAACCGCAGGAATTCCTGAGCTAAGGGAGGCGATAGCTGACTACTTAAACAGCAGGTACAGTGCTGATGTGAAGCCTAATGAGGTAATAGTAACGCCGGGAGGTAAGGGGGCTATCTTCTTGGCAGTGTCAGCATACGTAAGTCCAGGGGATGAAGTAATTATTCCTGAGCCCTCATATCCTGCGTACCCCGAAGTCACTAAATTCATTGGAGCTAAGCCAGTGTTCGTCCCACTTAAGTGGCTTGGATCGGATGGTGGCTTTGCACTGGATATAGAGTTAATTAGGAGGTCGATATCGCCAAGGACAAAGCTAATAGTAATTAATAATCCTCAGAATCCGACTGGTGCTCTCTTCCCACCGAAACAGATCGATGAAATCATGGAGATTGCCAGAGAACACAAAATACCTGTTCTTGTAGATGAAATATATGACAACTTCGTATACGATAATTCACCGTTTAAGTCATTCATATCTTATTCAGACTGGCGTGACTACGTCCTCTACGTTAATGGCTTCTCTAAGACATTCTCTATGACAGGGTGGAGGCTCGGCTACTTAGTAATTAGGAAGGAGGTCGCTGAGAAACTTACTAGGCTAGCTGTTAACATATGGTCGTGCACAGTCTCGTTCGCACAAAAGGCCGCTGTTGCCGCAATGAAGGGCGACTGGGGCCCTGTTAAGGAAATGATTAAGATCTTTGAGAAGAGGAGGGACCTAATAGTTAGTAAGCTGAGGGAGGTCCCAGGATTTGAGGTTTGGGCTAGTAAAGGAGCCTTCTACGTATTCCCACGCATTAAGAAAGTCCTTGAAGAAACAGGCTTAAGTGTTGAGGAATTCGTTGAGCAAATACTGTATAACAAGTACGTGGTCACACTTCCGGGTACTGCATTCCCAGATAAGGCAGGTAAGGAGTTTATAAGACTCAGCTTCGCTACAAGCTTTGAGGCTATAGAAGAAGGTATTAGCAGGTTAAAAGAAGGTGTCGAGGAGCTCCTCAGCAAGTCAGGAAGGTAGCGATAGTATAAAATAATGATAAACAATATAATGGAGTAAGGAACGTTTTTCTCTGCTAAGGCAACTCTCTGAGTTAGCCTCAAATAAGTTAATTTTCTTAGTACCAGCATAGCTCGGGGATGAAGAAAGCTGTCGCTGATGATTCATCAGATGATTAAAGAATCCCCGTCGGACCATTATTTTAAGTTAAAACGTGTATGTAATGTCATTACGTGAGCACTATTTTCCTTATCCTGTACCTTATTGGCGGTAGTCTGGCATTCCCTCTTATGTATTCCTTAATTGCTTTCCTTATAACATCAGATCTGGTGAGCCCTGACCGTGCTGCGAATCGATCTAATTCCTCAAGCTCCTCATCTCTAATCTTGAATGTCACAACACGCATAATCTCACCACTTAAAGGCTCTGCTCAAGTCTATACTTAAGCTGATCTGTAACAACATTACATAGTGAGGGTCATGAGTGAAAGTAACACTATTTCCACCTATGCAATTCAAGTGTAAATGAAAGTATTTTTGGTGGGGCCGCGGGGATTTGAACCCCGGACCACGGGGACTTCCGCCGTGTGAGAGTGGACCCGAACCCCGCATTCTCCCAAGCTAAACTACGGCCCCTACCGCCAGAGAATCATTATTTAAGGGCTTATAATATTTTAAGTAATTCAGCAAGCTTACTAGTGATTTTCTTTGCGGCCGATACGGTACTTAATTTACCTGCTAGGGCTTCCTCGTATAGCAATCTTAGCTCGGAGTTCCTGCCTGATTCCAGCACTTCTTTAATAACCTCCTTTAATCTTAGATTTAGAAGAAGCTCCAGTTCTAACTTCCTTCGCTCTCTCCTCTTAATGGTCTGTAGCCCGCTCTTTCTTATGAATGCATTCCTCCTGTATAGGGTACTGACTAATTCAGCCATTCCTGTACTGTATAGTGCTGACACTTTAACTACTTCAGGTTTCCAACCATTTCTATTCAGGTCTCTTACTGCGAAAAGCACTTGATTATATGTTACTTCAGCCTCTGGTTTATCTGCCTTATTCACTACGTAAATGTCCCCTATCTCCATGAGGCCTGCCTTAATAGCTTGGATCTCATCACCTGCACCAGGCATCAATGTAACTATTACTGTGTCGACGGCCCGCATTATGTTTACACTGTACTGACCGGCACCAGGTGTTTCGACTATTATGTAATCATACCCGGCACCCTCTAGTAGTTCAATAACTAGCAGAGCCTTCCAAGGAAGAGCTTCCTCAGTACTTGTGCTCATACTACGCACAAAGACATTCTCAGAAGTCAGCCCATCCATCCTCACTCTATCTCCCAACACTGCTCCACCACTTAATGGCGAGGAAGGGTCAATAGCAAGTATAGCCACGCGGTAATTCCTGCCACTCACAGCCTTAGCGAGACCCGCTATAAGTGTCGACTTTCCAACTCCTGCAGAGCCTGTAACACCAACTACATGTGCTTTTGGCTCGAGCACCCATATAGAATCCAGAACATCAGATATTGAGTCAGGGTCGCTTTCTAATTTTGTAATAAGCTTAGATAACTTCCTTTTATCCTTGGCTAGTACTTCGCGGTCATCTGAAATCTCATTTAAATAACTGGATGGCTTACTCATCTACTTTACCAGCAGAATATCTAATAATCGCAGTTAAATAATGTTATCTAGGTAAAACTTAGCAGACAACTTGAGTACATACATTATTAAGTAATGCTATTAAGCTAGAGAAGAAGTAAGAGCTACAGGCACGGAAAAATCACACGTAAACTATAGTTGATGGAACCTTTATTAACTCATCACTACTTGACTCATTCATTTCAGTAACTAATTCGTCACGGTGTGCCCTCAGATAAGTAATTAAGAGTTCCTCAACCGCTTCCCTAATATAATCGCTCTTGGACTGATACCCTAACTCCTTCGTAGCTTTCTCTAGGATTTCACTTAAGTCCCTACTTACTCTTAACGTGATAGTCTTTGTTTTTCTAGCATTAAGCTCAACGATAAACATCGAAACACCATAATTATTCCGAGCCGAAAGTAATTAAAGATTGGTTCGAGTGC
>JAGGTW010000065.1 GCA_021163585.1 Desulfurococcales archaeon
CCTTCTCAATGACCTCAGCTGGCACGCTGTGCCTACTCATTAAGAACTCAGCTAGCTCCCTCCGCGTCGGGTTCTTCATTAATGCACCACTTAATAGAGCATGCTTCACCGTGAGCCTTATCTGCCAACTCCCTACAGGGTAAATGTACCCGGGCTCCACCTCCCTGAAGATCATTACCCTCGCCTGCCTGCCGATACTCCTCAAGTACTCTAGGACAGGCGTCCTAGCCGCAATGAAGCCTCCATCCATAACGCTCGGATTCCCCTTAAAGTCGTCCCTGACCTCAAATGCTGTGGGCACGCTCCCCGGGTTCCAGAGGCTGTTGGGCTTCCACACCTCAACCCATGACGTAGAATACCTGCCCGGCGCTACCACCACCGTATATTTATTGTGTAGGTATGAAGCATGGAAGACCAGCACATCATTAACCGTGCCCATAGTCCTGATATCTCTGAGCATGCGTGACGAGATCATGGAGTCTACTGCGGTGATCCCCCACCTAGTCGGGACCGCCCTCCTCCCACGCCTTCTCCCTAAGAATCCGAGGGTTAGTGCACGAACTATTATATGGAAGTCGACACCACCCCTGTAGAGGGTCCAAGCAGCCTCACCAGCCTTGACATCATCCCATAGGAGCTTCTCCAGCTTAGGGTGAAGTCTGGGGTTGTCAGTAATCCTCATCCTCTCAGCTGGTGCTGAAGGTCCTGATGGCGGGAGGATCGGGCTGAAGGTGACTACGAGTCTCGGCGGCCTCCTGAGCTCGGCTTCAATATCAACGGGGCTCTCAGATAGCCCGGCAAGTCCAACTTCTTTTTCATACAGGACCTCGGGCTTCCTGGCATCTACCCTGACTGATGCGTGAACAAGCTGGCTCCTGAGCCCTATGATGTCCTTTAAGCCTAGCCTTAGGTGCCACTCAGTAGGGGAGTCATACAACTTAGCTTCAGCCCCGTGCACCCCTGGCGGGACACCGAAGTAGACATTTACTCTAGGGTACCCGCTTTCTCCAACTACTGCTGTAGGCGGTGAAGCACCATCCACCTTTCTTCCCCTCAAGCTCATGAAGCTCCTAACCCTGCTCTTCAGGCTGACTAGGATGGGGCAGTACCCTAACCCACATAAGTTCCTAGCACCCTTACACCTTACACAGAACTCCTTAGGTATCCTGCCTGAAGGCATTACTGCTGCCTCCTAATTGGAGAGCATCTCTGACATAGTGTTTTAGCAAGAAAACTATTAAAGGTAGTTAATTAAATAAAGCACTAATTCATGTAGTGAAGGAATTACCGCTCCGTAAGCACGGTTCTTTATTTAAAGAAATAGTAATTAAGGCAGTAGAAGTAACTTATTTACAGGACGTAGCTATGAGGGTGGACCGCACTACCTTAGCAGTTTCAGCCATACTCGTTCTAGCAGTCATACTCTCCTATGCAATAGGCTTCTACATAGGCAGCGGGTACACGGTGGAGGTCAGGTACTTCGTCTCCCCCAAGCCAAGTAAATTAGCCGTATCGAACTTCACGTCCCCCCAGCAGTACCCGTTAATGCTTGTTTCAGGGCCTGCCTACAGGAAGGTCTTCATTAATACTTCACAGCCTCTCAAGTTCCTGTACCCACCCAACACTGAAGGCAACATAACGTGCAGAATAGTAGCTGGTTACGGATATTACGAGTGCTTCGGGACCGGCTACGTGTATGAACCTATTGGTCGCAGGCTTGAAATAGTGCCGGGAAATGAAGTCACGAAGTACTACTATAGCGGTATGACAGCAGGAACTGCGGGAACCCACGTGATTCTGTATGGGTATAAGTTCTCGCTACTCATGCTAGCCTTCATGACCCCTGTAGTGTCTGTGATCCTAGCATACGCTACCCTGAAGTGCACTTACGAGAGGTTTCCGAAGGAATCAGTTCACACAATCTACGTACTTCTAGCAGTAATTAATGCAGCACTGATCTATGCTGGTGGGGTAGGTGGGGTGGCCACGGTGCCTGAGGAAATAAGTTTGATAAAGAATTGCCTGTTCAACCTGCTTTACTTAGGAGTTGCTGAAGTACTAGTAATTTACGCAGTGGTTTACTACTTATGCACGAAATTCTTGTGGAGGAGGAAGTAAAAACGTTTTAAGTTTCGTGCTGGCCAGCCCTGCCCATGACGGGCTTATGCAACCACCTCGGCAGATTAGGTACGGGCTTCAGCTTCCTCGTGTAGTACCCTACTGGACATACGTACTGACATGTATTACAGCCGCTGTACCCGTGCCTCTTCTTGAAGACCTTATTGAACATCCAGCACGCTTCGAAGTCTATGTAGCCGTCGGGCTTTATGGCGTGCACCTCACATGCCTCGATACAGCGCATGCAGCCCAAGATCTTCCTAGCAGCTGAGCATAGGTTCTCGCTGAGCGGTCTCCCCGGCTTTAGTGGTGCGTTAGTTATTACTGCCCCAAGCCTTACTCTGGGACCGTACTCAGGTGTTATGAGCAGTGCGCTTATGCCTATGGAGCCCATACCTGCTTCCTGAGCTAGTACCTTAATAGGTATCATGGTCTCCTCCTGAACTTCAGTGTGGTGTGCAGTGGGGGAACTTGACACTGCTTCAGCACCGAATATCTCATATATCGGTACTGCATCATACCCCAGGTCCTGTAGGTACCTACCGACCCAGTAGCTGATGCCGTTAAGTAGAGTATTCATCATGATGTTCTGCCTGGATACTAGGATGCCGGGCCTCATCATTACGGTATCCACATTTCTTAAAGCCAGGATGATCACGGACTTAGCATCCTCTAAGTAGTGGTGAGGCGGAACCCACAGGAAATACTCCTTAGCCATCTCAGCGGCCCTATCAGCCGATATTATAGACACTAAGTCAGCTCCCTTAGACTTCGCGTACTCAATGACCTTCTTGGTGAGTTCGTCCTTCAACTGCTCTTCTTCGATCTTTCTCTTCTCCTCTAAGATCCCCTTAATGAAGTCCTCCCACTCTTTATTTTCGACTTGACACATACGTGACCACCTTTGTGACTTCAATTAGGTATGGGTAACTTATTTTAGAGCTAAAATACATTATGTTAATACTCTATTGGCTAATTCATGGATCTTTTCGACCTTCTCTGGGTCAACTGGCTTCGTCATCAAGCTGACGACTATGAAGAGCACGACGTTAGCCAGCAGGCCCCACCAGCCTGACATTATACCTAGCGCCTTGAGTGGTGCTGGGGGTGCGAACTGCATCCATATAGTAACTAATGTACCACCTACCAGCCCGGCCAGTGCACCAGCCTTCGTAGCCCTCTTCCAGAAGAGTACGCTGAGGAGTAATGGAAGGAACTGGGCTGTGCCGCTAGTAGCTACGGCACCTATGTAGGCTAGGAACTCTGGCTTCTGGAGTGCAAATATGTAGGCCGTGATCAGTGAGAGTATAATGGCTGCCCTACCTAAGTTTATTGCCGCACCCTCAGAGATCCTTATCTTCAAACCCTCTATGATGTCCTTAGCTGTCAGTACTGATATAGCGTGTGCTTGCTGGTCTATAGTGGACATTGCCGCCGCCAGACCACCTGCAAGTATGACGCTGGCGAATGCTACTGGCGTGTACTTTATGAGTAGGACAGGCATGACGCTGTCCGGATCAGCTAGGTCAGGCTCAAGTATCCTGCCTGCAAACCCTATGAACATGGACATCATGAAGGCAGTAGCTAATATCGGTAGTAATCCACCAGTAACCCTGATAGCTTTTTCACTCTTAGCCGACAGCATATTCAGTATCATCTGCGGCCCCATGATGCCCCCGATCGCTATTATCGGGAATGAAAACCAAAGCCCCCAGAACGCCGGAGACTTAATGACCACCAGCTCCGGGTGGTGCTCAATGATCCAGTTCATGATGTTCTGCGGCCCGCCTGCGAGCGCTATGATCACTGTCCCACCAATGAATATACCGAGTGTAAGTAGTACACCCTGAATAATGTTTGTCCAGGCTGCAGCCCTCTTCCCACCTATCGACGTGTAGATCATTATAGTCAGGGTTATGATGAGTGCACCTAGCCAGAACGGTACGAGGCCCTGGGTGCTGGCTTCAAATATGTAGCCACCCCCCATGATCTGGACCTGCATGTATGGTATCGTGAAGGCAATCAATATTACAGCTAGGAGGAACCTCAGTAGCTTAGAGCCGTAGTAGTCCTCAACAATGTCTCCGGGGCTCACGTACCCCAGCTGCCTGCCGAGCCTCCAGACCCTCACACCCACAACCACGAGCAGGAAGCCGAAGATGGCGTTAGTCATTAAGTTAGCTAAGAATGTAATCCCCCTGCCGTAGAACCAGCCGTTCGAGCCTAGGAACGCGAGGGCGCTCCACCACGTACCCGCCGAGAGCCAGAAGATCGTGAAGATCCCTAACTTCCTGCCAGCTACGAAGAAGTCAACTATTGTCTTCTCGCCCTTACGTCGGGCTACCTCACCGACGATAAGCATTGCGATAATGTAGGTGAGGATCACGGCTAGTGGTATGTATGGGTTGAAGTCAGTCATACCTAGATCACCTCCTTAATACTTCCTACAGCTAGTGCAGCGAAGAACACCAGAAACCACAAGAAGGTCCATGCCGCAAGCATGGGAAGTCCCAGAACAGTCACCGGCTTGTTGAAGAATTGAGCAATAGGCGGCAGATACATCACGTAGGCAATAGCTATTATAGCTAGTACAACGTATTTGAATTTCTTATTAGACGCCATGGGCGTCACCTAGACAGTAATTAGTTTGTCGGTACAGTATAAAAATTTTCTATGAAACAATTAACAGAGTACATTATGAAATGTTTGAATAAGTTCCGACATAATTTTTAATATAGATATTGTATAAAATTAAAGCTATTTTTAAACTATACGAACAGTATAAGAAGCACACTAACAGGCTGAGGAACACTAACTTACTTCACTATACCCTACCCGCACGGAACCTCTCCTACGTAAGTGCCTTAGCGAAGTCCCTCAGATCCCATACGTAACCCTCCTTTACCTCTGCACTCTTAGCTATGACCCCATAGGAAACTTCATAGTCGTCCATGCCTGCCAGCTTAACTGCTTGCTCTAACTTCGCGATCAGCTTGCTGACCTCCCTGCTGCCTACTTCACCCCACTTTACTTCTGCGAGAAAGGCTTTCTTCTCTCTTTCATTAAGTGCTACTATATCGACCTCTACGTTCCTATGCCACCACCTCCCCACTTTCGTGAACTTAAACGGCAGTTTGCCACGCCTACTCAGTTCTGTGAGGAACTGCCTCGCTACCTTCTCGAACACCGTTCCCAAGTAATTGCTGTAGTCCTCCTTGATCTCACCCACATCAAATACACCCTCCTCTATAGCTGAGAGATTAGGGTGGATGTACCGGAACCAAAACGCAATGAAGTTGTCTGTGATGTAGTACCTGCCCTTCTTAGACCTCGGGCCCTCAGTTACTGGTACCTCCCTCACAATAAATTCTGTATCCATTAAGTTCCTTAGGTACTGGGTTATGTCGGAGTGCTTCATCTTGACATAGTCCCTGATCTCCTTGGGCGTGTTCCTGCCGTGTGCTATGGCTTCAAGTATCTTCTTGTATGTAGTTACCTCAGTGAACTCATACTTCATCAGGAAGTCCAGCTCGTCCTTGAGGAATGTATCGGGTCTCTTAATCTCACCCTCAAGCCACTCCCAGAAAGGTGTTCGCACTTTCTCAAGGTAGTAGGGTATTCCATCAGTGAGACCGTATATCTCGACTAACTCCTCCCAGCTGGCCGAAGGAAAGAAATCCCTCAGGTGGAAGAACTTCATGGGCTTGAGCTTAATTGAGGCTGTCCTCCTCCCGTAGAGGGGGCTTTTATAACTTAGTACCTTATCACTGATCATGGAGACCGACGACCCCAGCAGCACTAGCTTCGTCTTCGTGTCCTTAAGCACTAAGTCAACAATACGCTGAAACAGTGATACAACGCCAGGGTCCTCCCTCACTAAGTTAGGGAACTCATCGATCACCACTACCATATCCTTGAGAAAGTTAAAGTACGACTCCCAGTCCTCCCGGACGTGGGCTAACTCAGGCACGACCCTAGACGCTGAACGCTTGAAGTACCTCAAATTATCTCCCTCAACAGCCAGGTAGTAAATGTGCTCCCTACCCTTTACCGCCTCCAGAACTAGCCTTGTCTTACCGATCCTCCTTCTCCCGTAAATAACGATCAACTCAAATTTACTGCTGTTCAACCTACTCCTAAGAGCACTCAGCTCCTCCTCTCTATCAACAAACCTCATGATAACTGCCATTATGATAATCTGAATTATCATTTTTAAATATAACTTAGGTAATTAGCCGGGGTAATTTCCTGCCTCAAATGTCAAGTCACTTAGTTCCTGAATAATAAGCTAGTCTGCCTCATGTAAGGCTTCACTGCAGCTAGATTACGTAGCCCGCTTGAGGTCATAAATGTCTTCTCTTCTTAATTTAAGTACTGGCAGCGTCTTTCTTGCCTCGCCTATGTAGTCTAAGTCTATGAGGACTTCAGCGTATTTTTCACCTACGCCTAGGTCAGCTATGATGACTCCGAGAGGGTCGACAACCATGCTCCTGCCAGTGAAGTCCTTGCTGTACTGTACTGAGAGAGCTAAGTACACGGTGTTTTCATGGGCTCTAGCCCTGGCTAGGAATGCTAGTGTTTCTTCCTTGAGCGGGCCTCTAAACCAGGCTGAGGGCACCACCACTACTTCAGCACCCGATACCGCGTACATCCTGAAGAGTTCAGGGAACCTTATGTCGAAGCATATTGCGAGAGCGATCCTGGCCTTACCTACGTCAATGACTGGTGAGGGGCTATCGCCAGGACTGAAGTACTCTGACTCCCTGTAGTTGTAGGCATCAAACAAGTGCACCTTCCTGTACTTACCCACTAAGTCACCGCTCGGCGATAGAACTACTGCAGTATTGAATACGCTGGCATCAGCCCTCTCGATCACACCAGCTACAAGGTACGTTGAGTACTCGCGTGCCACTTTAGCAAGCCCTCTGACGAATGGCCCGCTCAGCGGCTCAGCAATACTGAGCACCTCCTCAGGCCTGCAGCCCACAACATCATACATAGAGTACTCAGGCAGTACTATAAGATCCGCCGTAGGTGACTTTATGAGGGACTTGATCTTAGCTAGGTTCCTCTCCTTACTCTTGACAGCGCCGAACTGCAGGATACCGACCCTAATTACGCTCACGGCACACCATACTATATTATTCGCAAGTACTTAAATAATGTCTCTCCTACCTAAAGGATCCTCGCCAATACTGAGGAGGGCAGGACCTCCTGACCTTGCCTTCCAGGCCGTTGCTAAACCTCCAAAGACCTTTCTTTAAGCTCAACATGACTATCCCTAGCTCCTCACCTAGCGCATCACTAATGATGGCTTCCCTCTCTATAGGTGAGATTACTAGGTCAGAGGTCACGGAACCTACTACCCTGTCAGGTTCAATCTCCGAGACAGTGCAGGCTCTCTTAACTACATGCTTTGCTGTATCGCCACCCGCAGTACCATACTCGACTACTCTACCAGCACCTAACTTACTGACGTTAATACCGTTAAGTACGAGTAGCTTGTCAGGCAAGAGTATCTGTGGCTCGTCAGTCTCAAAGCCATTATTAACTAGGGCAGATGTTTCAATTACCTATCTCGTACGTTGATCTGACCTTACCCTTACAGCCCATTGAGTTTTACCTCTTTATCCCTCTAACCAGTATTATGACCGGAAGCATAAGTACCAGGGCTGTTGCTACGTAAGCTGGAGAAGCACCGAGGATGAAGTACAGGATTAACTCATTTATGGAGGCTGTTTCGGGTTTAACGATTTGTTTAAATGCCTTTAATTATCTCTACTTACTTGTTAAACCTCAGGTGGGGGGCTCATAGCGTTGGGCTCGACAGCCACCCATGACCCCAGAGGGATACCTAAATCCCTATGGGCGAGGTGGAAGTCCCTAGAGGCGACTCTAAACAACCCTAAAATGAAGAGAAAGACCCTCCAGGGACAAACGGTTAGGGAGTACGTAAAGAATGGTGATGAGGTACTCAAGCACTCGAGAGTGACAAGATACAGCTTCACTAACTTATCATTCAAGGTTTGCCTTCTGAAGGGCGTTCATGACCCCTACATGAAGCGGCTAGTAGCTACAATAAAGCATGGGCAGAGGTGCAACCCGTCCTAGCGAGACCTACAGAAACTAGATAAGAAACGGCTAATTCTCCTCCCTACTCCTGACAGCAAGAAACTGCAGGATGCCGACTTAGCAAATGCGTGAAGGAACTCAACAAATTAATTCGCAGGACAGGTTATAAAGAGGAAATAATATTTACTTAAGTAATTTAAACACATATAGAAGAAAATTTTATCTTTAGCTATTACAAATAGTTAATGAGGTGACCACGTGGGTTCTGCTGCAGAATATTGGAAAAGAAGGAGGGGTTTCATCCTAGCTGCAATAGGCTCGGCTATCGGTTTAGGAAATATCTGGCGATTCAGCTGGCTCTGCTACAGGAATGGTGGCGGCGCCTTCCTAGTACCCTACATAATATTCCTACTTATTTTCGGTATCCCGTTATTGGTACTGGAGTTCATGCTAGGCCACTACTTCTCAGGTTCATCACCTAAAGTATTTAGAAAGATTAAGGAGAGTTTAGAGCCCCTAGGCTGGTTAGCCACAATAAATGTGTTCATAATTGGTACATACTACTCAGTAGTTCTAGCGTGGGCGATGGACTACATAGGGTACTCAGCGGTAGTTGCCTGGAAAACTGTCGAGGGTGTAGGACCAACATTTGATTCAATGATATCTAATCCTGCAATCGTTATCGTAGGACTTATAATAACTTGGCTAATTGTGTGGATTACTAACTTCACTGGTGTAGCAAGCGGTATAGAAAGAGCTTGTACATATGCTATACCGCTCTTGTGGATACTCTCAGCAGTGTTAGTTATAAGAGGTTTAACGCTTCCCGGTAGTGACATAGGTATTAATTGGCTATTAACACCTTCCGCACAGGCTTTCAGCGGAAGTGCCTTAATCGATGCTGCAGGACAGATACTATTTACATTAAGCGTATTCGCGTCCACCATGATCGCTTACGCCAGTTATTTACCGCCTAAGTCAGAAATACCTAATTCAGCTTGGATAACGGCGTTCGCTAACTGTGGATTCAGCTTCTTCTTCGCATTTGCTACATGGGGTATTATAGGGTATTTAATGCATATAATGAATGTTGTGACACCAGCTGATCTACCGGTACCGCTAGCTGGCGCTGGCTTAGCGTTCGTGACAATACCTACTGGAGTAACTCTCCTCCCAGGCGCGCCTTTCACAACAGCAGTATTCGGTACGTTGTTCTTCATAGTCCTATGGCTTGCTGGGTACACATCCCTAATATCTATAGTAGAACCGGTATATACTGCCTTAAAAGATAAATTCGGTATTCCAAGAAAGAAGGCAATAACAGGTATTGTAGCGTTTTCCTTCATAATAAGCATACTATTCGCTGTTCGACCAGATCTAATAGATCCTGTAGACTTCATGGTTGGGAGCACTAACGGGATATGGCTTGTACTTCTTGAGGCTATTCTAGCTGGCTATTTCCTTGGTATGAAGTTACTTAGAGACTATGTGAATCCTAATGCTGAATGGAAGCTTGGCCCATGGTTTGATGTATTCATAAAGTTCATATCACCGATAGTATTACTGGTTATACTTGGTTGGGGACTTGCCACCACCGCTCATGTATCACCAATATCAGTGCTTACTATTGTAATAATGATAATAGCAGCATTAATACTATCAGGTTTTAAGTGGAGAACGGAGGAGGTGAAATAATATGCCCGGATTAAGTGCTGGAGCAATCGCTATGTTGGTCATAGGTATAGTACTACTGTACGGGGTAGGCTTAGGGCTAGGCGTTTACAGGGCTTGGAAGTCATCTAAAGCTAAGAAGCAAGCATAATAAAAAGAATAGGGTAAGCAAACCTATTTTTCCTATCTTAACAAGGTGTAGGTACCTACTGCGTCTTCCCTGAACCGTAACTCTTCATCCATTCCTCGATCCTGTCCATAGCCTCAGCAAGTTTCTCATATGATGTAGCACAAGATATCCTTAAGTATCCTTCACCGTACTTACCGAATGCTGACCCCGGTACTACAGCTACTTTAGCACTATACAGGAGTTGTTCGGCAACCTCCTCAGACTTCCCGTACCTTGAGATATTGGGGAATATGTAGAACGTGCCCTTAGGCTTGATGACTGACACGTCAGGCATCTCACTCAACCTCCTGAAAACTAAGTCGATCCTCCTCCTGTACTCACTAACCATCTTCTCAACGCAGTCCTGAGGTCCTTCAAGAGCTGCTAAGGCAGCCTTCTGAGCAAAAGCTACTGGACACGCAATTACATACATGTTGAGCTTAACCATCCTGTCTATAATGTCTTTTCTAGCAACAGCGTACCCCAGCCTCCACCCGGTCATGGCGTAGGTCTTCGAGAATGTGAAGACGCTCACGACCCTGTCCTTCATCCCGTTGAGTGAGGCAATACTTACGTGGTTCCCCTCAAAAACTATTTTCTCGTAAGCCTCATCGGAGATCACCGTTAAGTCGTGCTCTACCGCGAAATCAGCTACCTCCTCAAGTACCTTCCTCGGGTACACCGCCCCAGTCGGGTTGCATGGGGTATTGATTATTATGGCCTTAGTTCTGCCAGTAACATACTTCTTCAGATCCTCAACCACAGGGCAGAAATCGTTCTCCTCCCTAACAGGGACCTCGACTGGGGCACCCCCCGCCATCTGAATGAGTGGTCTGTACGACACGAAGGCTGGTGAGGGAATCAGTACTTCATCCCCTGGCTTAATTAAAGTGAATATGGCGTTAGCTAGGGCCTGCTCACCCCCCACGGTTACTATGATTTCCTCAACAGATGCTTCAATACCGTTGTCCTTCTTCAGCTTCTTCGCTATAGCTTCTCTGAGTTCAGGTAGCCCTGCGTTAGATGTATAGTGAGTATATCCTTCTTCTAATGCCTCAACCGCTGCCTTCTTAATGTGTTCTGGGGTGTCAAAGTCCGGCTCCCCAATACCTAAATTAATTACCTCAGGCATTTTTGACGCGAGCTCGAACAACCTCCTAATACCTGAAACAGGAATCTTCTCAAGTACTTCAGCAATTGACATATTTCAGCCCTGTAAATCTCACATAGCAGGATTTAAACTAGACCCTAGTACAGTGCTTTTACGATTTAAAATATATGAAAATAGAAAGTTAGATATGCCTGAAGCCCAGCGTAACGAGGGCAATCCACATGACATAGGATCACATAAAATGCCATTTCAGCAGATTTTACTGAGGTGTTCATTTTGGAGGAGATAAGACTTCATGGGCGGGGAGGTCAGGGAGTAGTGCTTTGTTCGGAATTAATAGCTCTGTCCGCACTATACGACGGTAGGTTTGCTAGGGCTTTCCCATGGTTCGGTATTGCTAGGCGTGGAGCCCCAGTTACCTCGTTCATAGTTATTGGTGAGGCCAACGAGATCTCTAGGAGCATGGTATACAACCCCAAGTACGTAATGGTGCTTGACCCCCAGCTCCACAGGGTCATGCCTGCAGTAACAAACGGGATCAGGGAGGGTGGTGTGTACGTCCAGAACACCGTTAAGAAACCTGCTGAACTCTTAGATGAGGTCGGAGTCAGCTCTAAGTTAAGGGTTATAGCTTCAGTGGATGCCACAGGCCTGGCGCTGAAGTACATGGGGGTCGCCATACCCAACATAGCTATGTTAGGTGCGTTTGCTAAGGTCACAGGACTCATAACACTTAGCTCAGCAATGAGAGCTGTTAAGGCTAGGTTCCCTGAGAGGCTCTGGGATAAGTACCTGAGGTGCCTGGAAGCTGGATATAATGAAGTCGGTGTCGAGGTGTTAGGGGATGGAGGCTAAGGAAGATTACCCTGAGATCTTAACAATACCTGTTAAGGAGATAGGTTCTGAACCCGTCGCTCACTGGAGGGTCATGAAGCCAGTCATTAAGTACGACCTCTGCAGGAAGTGCTGGGTCTGCGTTCACTTCTGCCCTGAAGGAGTCATCAGTGAGTCTGAGGAGGGGCCTGTGATAGATTACAGGTTCTGCAAGGGCTGCGGCGTCTGCGCTAATGAGTGCCCTGCGAAAGCTATCGAAATGGTTAGGGAGGTGTGATGCTTTGGGTAGGCTAGACCTCCTCTCAGGTAATAGGGCGGTAGCTTACGGAGCTAAGCTCTCCAGGGTTCAGGTTGTTTCAGCGTACCCGATAACCCCTCAAACACCAATTGTTGAGTACCTCGCTGACTTCATCGCTAGGGGTGAGCTCGACGCCGAGTACATTCACCCTGAAGGAGAGCACTCGGCAATAGCTGCTGCGGTGGCAGCTGCCGTAGCTGGTGCTAGGGCATTTACTGCCACATGCTCCCAAGGACTCGGTTACGGTTTTGAGGTCATAGCTCAGGCACCTGCTTACAGGGCGCCGCTCGTAATGGCTGTGGCTAATAGGACTTTAGGGTGGTACTGGAGCGTGGCCGCCGACTACTCAGACTCTATGACCACCAGGGACTTAGGGTGGATCCAGCTCTACGTTGAGAGCTGCCAGGAGTGCCTTGACGGCGTGATCCAGCTCTACAAGATCATTGAGGATGAGAGGGTCCTCCTCCCAGGCATGATATGCCTTGATGGGTTCCACCTCTCCCACTCATCAGAGCCCGTAGACATTCCTGACCAGCGTGAAGTAGATGATTACCTGCCGCCGAGAAAGCTCTACAGGCACACTACAGACCCGACCGAGTCGGAGGGCTATGTATTCCCAGTAATACCTACGAGACTGCACACAACCTACAGAAGACTATTCGAGGGAGTCATGCAGAGGGCTAAGGAAGTCATTCGTGAAGCTACTAGGGAATTTAGTGAGAGGTTCGGCAGAGGTGCTTACGGCCTTCTGGAGGAGTACCGCACTGATGGTGCTGAAGCACTATTAGTTACTATGGGGTCGATGTCCACGGCAGCTAGGAGGGCTGTCGACAGACTCAGGAACAGAGGCGTCAGGGTGGGACTCCTAAGAGTTAGGTTCTTCAGGCCGTTCCCCTCAGAAGAACTGACTAAGATCGTTGAGAAGGGCGGTATTAGAGCTGTAGGCATTGTCGACAGAGCAGTGAGTCACGGAACATCGATGGGGCCGCTCGGTACTGAAGTAGCCTCCGTACTCTATGCTATGAAGGACAGACCCAATATAGTCAACTTCATTGCTGGTATGGGAGGTGACGACGTCTCAGTAAGTGACTTCGAAGGCATGGTAAGTAAGCTTATGAACACACTAAACAAGGATGGAGTGCGGGAGACCGTATTTATCGAGCACCGGGTCCCGCTGGCGAAGCCCTCAGTTACGTTTAAGGACGTGACCTATTGTCCTGGGTCGCAGCTGTGTTCAGGATGCGGTGCGGCACTAGCTGTCAGGCACGTACTCAGAATTCTAGGTAAGAACTCAGTTATTGTGTTCCCACCGAACTGCGTTTCGGCTGCAGTAGCAATGCACTTCCCGAGCAACTGGGTCGGGGTCCCGTGCGTCCTAGCTAACTACGCTGCCGCAGCAGCATACGCCAGAGGGCTGCAGAGGGCCTACAAGTACAGAGGTAAGAAGGTTTACGTCACGGTCATAGCTGGTGACGGCTGTACGGCTGACATAGGGCTGCAGTCGCTGTCATCGGCTGCTGAGTGTGGGGAGCCGATAATATGGATCAACTACGATAATGAGGCCTACATGAACACGGGTATTCAGAGGAGCGGCACGACACCAGCTAAGGCATGGACCACTACAACACCGGTAGGTCCCAGGTGGCGTGGTAAGAAGGAGCTCCCGAAGGACATGGTGTCAGTAATGATTGCCCACAAGGTACCGTACATAGCTACTGCGTCACCAGCATTCCTACGTGACTTCGAGGTTAAGTTGAGGAAGGCTATGGAGGTCGTGGAGAAGGGTGAGGGCCTGGCATACATTCACGTGCAGACCCCGTGCCCTACGGGCTGGAGGTTCCATGAAAGCAAGACTGTTGAGGTGGCGAGGCTGGCTGTACTGACCGGTATGTGGCCTCTCATCGAGGTCGACCACGGCGTATTCAGATTGACTGTTAAGCTACCTAAGCTGAGGCCCGTAGCTGAGTACATCAGGCTTCAGGGAAGGTTCAGGCACTTGAGTGACGAGGACGTAGCTGAGATCCAGGAACTCACTAATAAGAACTGGAAGAAGTTGCTTGACCTGGACGGGAAGCCCCTATGGTAGAATAAAGTATTTTTAACTAAACATAAATTATGGTATAGACTCCATGAGGTACCGACCATGAGCGGGTTTGATGTAGGTAACCTAAAATACGTGTTCGAGCCTAAGAGCATAGCAGTCATTGGTGCAAGCAGGAACCCGAAGGCCTGGGGCCACGTTATTCTGAAGAACATCATAAGCTACGGCTATGAAGGGAAGGTTTACCCAGTAAATCCTAAGGCTGACTCCCTCCTCGGACTTAAGTGCTACCCAGACATCAGGTCCGTGCCTGATGACGTTGACCTAGCAGTCATCTCCGTGCCAGCTAAGCTGGTCCCCAACGTAATGGAGGCGTGTGTTGAAAAGGGTGTTAGGGCAGCTATAATCATTACGGCAGGTTTCAGCGAGGTCGGACCCGAGGGTGAGAAGCTCGAGAAGGAGGTCGTTAAGATCGCTAGGAAAGGAGGGATCAGGTTCGTCGGTCCCAACTGCATGGGGATCTTCGTGGCTAAGACCAGGTTGAACGCCGCGTTTACGGCAATCTCCCCTAAGGCGGGGAACATAGCATTTATTTCTCAGTCAGGTGCCTTCGCTGGAACCATGATGTACTGGGCAGCCATGAAGGGAATAGGCTTCAGTGCAGCTATATCCGTTGGTAATCAGGCCGACCTAGAACTCAGTGACTACCTGATGTACTTAGCTGACGACGAGACAACTAAGGTCACCATAATGTACATTGAGGGGGTAAAGGACGGCAGGAAGTTCATGAGGGCCCTAGAGTACTACACTTCTAAGAAGCCGCTCGTAGTCATGAAGCTCGGGTATACCTCAAGCGGTGCCAGAGCAGCTAGGTCACACACGGCAGCCATGACAGGTAGGGACGAGATCTATGACGTAGTATTTAAGAAGTACGGCGTGATCAGGGTCTACGAATTCGACGACATGTTCAACATCGCCCTCGCTTTCGCCAACCTCCCACTACCTAAGGGTGAGAGAGTAGGCGTCATATCCTCTGGCGGCGGCTGGAGTGTTGAGTCCTCGGACGCCCTCGAGAGCTTAGGGCTCAAGCTCCCGCCACTACCTGACCACATAATTAAGGAGCTCGATAAGGTACTGCCTCCATTCTGGAATAGGAGGAACCCGGTTGATGTAGTAGCTACGGTCGAGCCCGAGCCCTACAAGACAGCTGTTGAGCTACTGATGAAGGACCCGAGCTTCGACACCGTAATGCTGATAGGTTACGGGAACTTCGGCAGGATATCTAATCTACCGTTCATCATACCTAGGGAGGATGCTGTAGCGAAGGAAATAGCTGACTTAGTTAAGAAGTATGGGAAGCCGCTGGTTGTTGTCAATGTCTTCGGCAGGGACTTCAGCAACGTTAAGGTGTTTGAGGAGAACGGAGTTCCTGTATACCTGTCTATACAAAAAGCAGCTAAAGTCATTAAGGCCCTAGCCACCTACTCCCAGTACTTAAGAAACTTAAAGGAAAAGAAGTAGAGCTGGTTAGCGGCACTCTTTTTACTACATTAATCAATCCGTAACATCTTTATTCTCAGTTGCCTGACTCTTTAAGTATCTTAACATACTATGAGTGCTACAGCTTTTACTACGTTAATTATCCGTTATTTATGCATTAGCTACTCTTAATGACTGCTATATGTAGCACTTCCCGCGGGAGTACTTAGACCTACTACCGTACATTCCATTCATTAGTGGGTAGTCGGTTCTGTAGTGAGCACCCCTAGACTCCTTCCTCTCAAGCGCGCACTTAATTACAGCTGTGGCTAATTCACGGATCTGCTTAGGAACTTCAAGACCCTCCACTAATGTCAGTGCCTTCCTGAGCCCCTCCTCACACCTATTGATCCCCACATACCTCCACATGATGTCCCTTAGTGCATTTAGTTCATCCTCACTTACGTCGGCTGGCTCGAACGTAGTGCCCCTTGACCTGCTGCTCAGGCTGGGCCTCTCCCTGAGCACTGTCCTAGCTACCTCGAGACCGCTGACAACACACTCTAGTGCTGAGTTACTTGCAAGCCTGTTAGCGCCGTGGAACCCCGTATCCGCTGCCTCACCTATGGCGTACAGGTTCTTCACGGGTGTTCTATAAAACGTGTCAGTCATTATGCCGCCAATAGAATAGTGCGCTACAGGGACCACGGGTATGAGGTCCTTAAGCGGGTTAATGCCATCAGCCTCTAGAAACTCAGCTATCAGTGGGAAGTACTTCCTGAAGTCCTGCACGGACCTGGCGTCAAGGTAGACCTCCCTGCCACTGCTCATCTCCTTGTAGATAGCTCTTGCAACTACGTCCCTCGGCGCGAGCTCATTAACGAACCTCCTCCCCTCACTATTAACTAGCTTAGCCCCCCTACCCCTGACTGACTCGCTGATCAGTAGCACCTCCCCCTTCTTAGACAGGTAGCCCGTGGGGTGGAACTGAATGAATTCTAAGTTTGTGCAGACCCCTCCCTTGAGTAGGTAGTCCCCCGTAACCAAGCCTAGGTTGTGCTTAGAGCCAGCAGTATACTTGTAGAGCCCTGTGTAGCCGCCGCTAGCAACTATTACTGCGTCGTAGTAGTACTCCCGCCCGCCACTGTCTACGAAGCCCAGGCACCTGCCGCCCTCGATTATCAGTGAGGTCACTAAGGCGTCAGTAAGCCCCACACCCGACTCAACAGCGGCCCTGTGGAGGGCATCTACTAAGTACTTACCTGTCTCATTCCTTATTGAGAAGACCCTGGGCATTGTGTGGCCTCCCTCAAGCTCAACTGACTCGAAGTTCACTCCGAGACTTACTAGGAAGTCATAGGCCTCACCAGCTCTAGATACTGTAGCCCACACAGCCTCTTCATTACTGAGGTACCTGCCCGCGTGTATGGTGTCCATTACATGCAGCTCTATGCTGTCTCCCTCAAGCAGTGGGAGTGCTATCCCTGCCTGAATGCGATATGAGTTGCTCTCCCTGACGTCACCGATGTAGAATACCGTTACTTCACAGCCCCTCCTAGCCAGTGATACAGCTGCTGTAAGTCCAGCTATTCCAGCACCTATTACACCGACCCTCACTCCTCAAGCACCTTAGTGATCTCTAAGCTGAGGTCCACCCTCTCGGGGTTCATGGTCATGTAGCTACTGCTTATTACGTCAACATCGAGTGCCGCGTAGTCAGATATGTTCTCCGGAGTTATGCCTCCGCTGACCTCAATAATGACCTTACTCCTAAGCCCTAACCTCTTCAGCTCATCAATAACTTCACCTACCTCCTCAGGGGTCATGTTATCGAGCATTATGACGTCAGCACCCTCTAAGGCAGCCTCAACAGCTTCCCGGACGCTCTCGACCTCAACCTCTACTTTATGAATAAAACTGACCTCACCCCTGACCTTCCTGACGGCCTCTCTTACACCCCCCACCACCTTAATGTGGTTGTCCTTAATCATTACTGCATCACTGAGTGAGTACCTGTGGGTGTCCCCGCCACCGTCCCTAACGGCCTTCTTAGCCAGGTACCTCAGCCCTGGGGGGACCTTACGTGTCGCAGCAACCCTGACCTTGGGATTAACGGCCCTCACTGACTCAACGAGCTTTCTCGTCGATGTAGCTACGCCGAATAGGTAGGACATCAGGTTTAGTAGCGTCCTCTCAATTAGGAGTAGCTTGCCAGCCCTCCCACTCACCTCCACGACGACTTCCCCGGGCTCGACCTCGACACCACTGGGTAAATGCTTAATTACGTGGACCTCCAGGGACTCTAGTAGCTGGACCAGTTCCTCCATGCATGCTGTCACTCCTTCCGACTTAGCTATGATTACGGCATTAACTGCTACATTACTTATGCCGAGTAACTCAGTTGTTAGGTCCCCGAAGGGTGAGTCCTCCCTGACCCACCTAGTGAATTCCTGGGTGAGCCAAAAGCTCACCTTACTCACCTTATTATCTTGAGTGACTCTTCGAGAACCTCCCTAACCCTTGATGCTAGGGCTGGCTCAACAACTACCTTAGGCTTCATCCTGTTTAGTGAGTCAACGATCTTGAGTAGGGTGATCTTCTTCATGTTTACGCATACTGCCTTAGGATTCAGCGGGTATACCTTCTTGTCCGGGTAAAGCACTCTTGCCCTATACGACAGCCCTTCCTCAGTTCCTAAGATGAATTCCTTACCTTGCAGTGTCCCGACAGCCCTGAGCATCTGGCTCGTACTACCTACAAAGTCCGCCATTCTCCTGACCTCAGCCCTCACCTCAGGGTGAACCAGCACCGTAGCTCCAGGATGCTCTGACTTAGCTAGCTCTAGGTGTACTTCATCAATGAGGTACTCATGCACTGGGCAGTGCCCGTGCCTCGGTACAGGGATCACTTCCTTACCAGTTACTTCAGCTACGTAGCCAGCTAAGTTCTTGTCAGGCCCGAAGAGTACCTTATCAGTGCTCAGCTTGCTCACGAGTTTACTCGCTGATGAACTAGTTACTATGTAGTCAGCGAGTGCCTTAGCCTCCGTCCCCGAGTTTATGTAGAGAACTAGCGGTGTGTTGGGGTGCTCCTCCCTCGCCCTCCTCACGTCATCAGCTGAGAGGAAGTCTGCTAGCGGGCACCCAGCTGTTGGGTCTGGGTGCAGCACGGTCTTATCTGGGTTCAGGATCGCTGCTGTCTCAGCCATGAACCTGACTCCAGCGAAGACTATTACGTCAGCATCTACTTCAAGCGCCTTCTTAGCTAGCTCTAAGCTGTCCCCCACGAAGTCAGCTACGTCCTGTACTTCAGGGACCTGGTAGTTGTGTGCTAAGATCACTGCGTTACGCTTCTTCTTGAGGGCTTCGATCTCAGACCTCAACCTACTCACACTACCCTCTCCCATCACTCAGCCCTCCCTACATCAGCACCTACGTAATTAAGCAATACGTGAGATTATTACATGCACCCCCAAACCCTCCTGCAATTATTGCCGTCAAGTAAGCTGCTGAAAGCCTAGCTGCGGCTGGACATAACATATTAGTGAGTGCTCCCATAGTGGCTTGGTGCACGTACTTGCTCTTCGGGATACCTAAGTCTGAAAAACCTAGTCTCTACGTCCTAGGTGTTGCTTGGGACGGATCCTCAACGTACAGGAAGGGTGCGTGCGAAGGTCCGAGAGCTATTCGTGAGGCGACTTCAGGTAAGCTCTACAATAGCTTCACGGAGGACCTCACGGACCTCAGGGAGTTCTGGTCATATATGGACTTAGGTGATGTGGGTGGGAAGGACTTTAAGGAGGTTGAGGGCAGGGTTCTTGAGGCTGTACAGAAGTACTACAGTGGTGAGGTCTTCCTGTTCCTCGGCGGTGACCACTCCATAACTTACGCAGCATTTGAGGCTCTTAAGGAAGCCTCAGGCAGGGACTTCGGGCTCATATACTTTGATGCTCACCCAGACCTCTACCCGAGCTATGATGGCGACCCGTACTCACATGCCTGCACGGTCAGGCGGTTAATTGAGGAAGGACTCGTGGGTCCTGAGGAGGTCGTTATAGCTGGTGTGCGGGCACCGACTAGGGAGCAGGTGAGGTACGCTGAGGAGAGGGGGGTCAGGATCCTAAGTACTTCTGAAGTACGTAGTAATCCTAGAGTTGAGGTTTCCTTCGAGAGAGCCTACCTCTCCTTCGACCTCGACGTCCTCGACCCCGCCTTCGCACCAGGCGTCGGTAATCCCGAGCCCGGCGGCTTGAGTACTAGGGAACTCATTGACGTAATCAAGTCGCTTAAGGTCGGTGTCGTAGCATTTGATGTTGTTGAGCTCGCTCCAAGGTATGATTGCGGGGGCATTACTGCTTTTGCAGCGGCTAAGATCATTAGGGAGGTGCTGGGGGTTTCGGCAAGAACTAGTTGTGTTCGAACTTAGGGTTTGCTTACCTAAAAATGAGTTATTGAGAATCTAACAATTAAGCATTCATTGTTTAACTTATTATTTGTTAATTCTTACTTTAAGAGACTGTTTGTTTTCCTAGTCAGTTAAGTTTATTATTAGGGGTACCGAAGTTATTACTGGGGTTTAGTTGGTTAAGGTACGTGTTAATAAGGAGACATGTATTGGCTGCGGTGTCTGCTGGTCACTAACTCCTGAGGTATTTGAGCTTGACCCAGCTACGAGTAAGAGCAGGTTCATGGAGTCGTACAGGGTCTCAGACTCTGAGAGTGAGTCCGTGGGTGAGGTTCCTGACGACTTGAGGAGTAAGGTTGAAAGTGCGGCTAATGCGTGCCCTACTTCATCAATTACAGTTGAGTAGTAGGGTGGGTTGCAGTCTGCACTGAGTGTGAAAACCAACATTATTTTCCTTGAATCACATTACATTTGGTTCTTGCTCTGCTGTAGCCGCGCTGTTTGAGGTACTCCGGTGGGTTGACATTCTGTACTGGTAAAGTATATTATTAGTTGTTAATTACTGCTTGTTTGGGTGTGGGCTGTATGCCTGCATTAATTCTCGACTTGTTCGGTACTTTGATCGATGGTAGGTCCGATGCTTTAGCACATGAAGAGCTTTCCAAGCACCTGTCGGTAGTTCATGAAGGGGTGTTCACTCCTGAGGAGCACTTGAGGCTGTATCATGAGCTTGTTGAGGGTGAGGGCTTAGGCAGTACTGAAGCTGTTTGGAGGGCGCTGGCCGAGCTATCTAGGTTGAAGGGGTTTGAGCTAAGGTTAAGTAGGGAGGAGGTTGAGGAGCTGCACCTGACCTACCACGGCAGGCACGCCATAGTATTTAGTGATGTTGAAGAAGCCCTCAAGAAAGCTAAGAAGTACTTCCAGGGAGTAGCCCTCGTCAGCGACGCGGACGCCAGAGTAGCGCGGGCATTACTCGAGCACACAGGACTGTCAATACACTTCAACACCGTAGTCACAAGCGGTGAACTAGGCATCATAAAGCCCAACCCACAACTATTTCTTGAAGCAGCCAGAAGGCTCAGGGCAGACCCAGCAAACTGCGCCGTCATAGGGGACTCATGGAAAGACATCGAAGGCAGTAAGAAAGCAGGAATGAAAGCAATCCTCATAACCAGGAGCAAACCAAGCGAATGGAAAACAACCTACGAACCCGACGCACAAGCAAACAACCTCATCGAAGCAGTAGAAAAAGCCACACAACTACTCAGACTCC
>JAGGTW010000043.1 GCA_021163585.1 Desulfurococcales archaeon
ACTACAGGTTCCTCTTCCTGGGAATGATGCACTTCATGGATCTCTACAACTATGACGTCCAGAGGGTAATGAGGTGTAATATACACTACCTAATGCCTGACGGTAGGATAATACCGTTCTGCACCTTCAATGTACTTAATGAAGTATATAGGGATTACGTGCAGAAGAAGTACATGTTTACACTAGATGAATGGAGAAAAATGAAGGGTGAGGGTAGCATAGGTGAGGCAGTAAAGTATAGGCGCAACCATGAATTAATTAAGAAATTAACATCGAGTGAAATTTACATTAAGACGTACGAGCCATTTATTAGTAAGTGGATTGACATGTACCCGTGGCTTGCTGAAAGTAGTAAGTAATAAAACAACGTATTTTTCAATAGCTACTTAATTTATTGAAAACAGTTGCTAATAATTATGACTTAATCACTTTTGCCTTAAACTCACCCATAATCTGGTCTGATCGGGCTTTCCATGACCTCCAGTGCACCGGATCTTCAGGGAATTTTAGGTAGTGCTTCTTAATTACGTCCATGTACTTAGAGACAGCTCTTAACCTTAAAAGCAGGGAAGGCCTCCCAAGCCCGGCTAGTAATCTCATCGCCTTATCAACGACACTAAGTTCGAGGTCTCCCTGCAGCGAGACTACATTAAGATCCTCCTCTTTAATTATCTTCTTACGCATGCCATACTCTAGGTCATCATCACTTAAGTGTTGTAGGAATATTCTAAAGATGTCTAGCGCTGCCTGCTTGGCCCCATACCTCAACATGTAGCAAGTGTTAGCACGCCATAGTTTCCTAGCAGAGCAGTCTCCCTCACTTAGCGCTGATGCCACGGCCTCGGCAACGCAGTAGGCTGAGAGCATTGCTGAACCTTTTCCCCCACCGTGAATTGGGTTGACTGTGTAGGCTGCATCACCTATGACGGCAATACCGTTCCAAACAAGGGATGGTAGTGGGCGGCGAGTAGGTACCGGGGCACCTCCAGCTTCAATAAGTACACTATCCTTGAATGTACTGCGTGAGAGCACGTACTTATACAGCTGTAGCTTAGGGTGTGGATTACCAACACCTCCCTGAACACCCAGCCCCACATTAATGAAGCCGTCAGTTAATGAGTACGGGAAGAACCACCAGTACCCTCCTGGAGCCACTTTATTTGACACATATATCCGGAGTATTTCAGGTTCGTCAACAGGTTCCTTAAGCTTCCTGACCTCCCTATACGCTATATTAGTGTCCTTCGGGTCTAACTCCTCACTTACCGGCCACTCCCGCGGACACTGTCTAGCTAGCACTCTAGCAACTCCAGTAGCATCGATAACTACCTTAGACCTCACCTTCTTAGTCCCCTCACCGTCAGCAATAATCACACCTACGACAGAGTTGTCACGTATAATTAATTTGAGTGCCCTCGCTCTCTCCATAAATTCCACGCCGCCCTTAACTGCCTCAGTAATAAACTTCTGTGTATAAGCTACTCTATTTATTTCAAAGCCATCACCCAAGACACGGTACCTTATGTCCTCAAGGGGTGAGTAAATATCTATTCCCTTCACTAAACCACTCAGCTCACTACCTGCTGGAGGAGGCACGCCAAGCTCATCTATGTGGTGCCTACCTATAGCATCCCCACACGGCTTGTCACCCACCCTTTCGAAAGACTTAATATCTAAGAGAAGCACCTTAAAGCCTCGATTGCGTAAGAAGTACGCTGCAGATGAACCAGCGATCCCAGCCCCTACTATGACTACATCATAGGACATTTCATTCACTGTGGACGCCTCAAGAGAAGGTTAGCAGTAAATAATTAAATTTTCCTAAAATTCTTATCAAGGTATGCAGTAAGTGGTGAGTGCCGTGACTGCTGAGTGCGTATTCATAATAAATTTACAGAATGTAAGGAAACAGCCAGAGGAGGTTTGTCAGTTAATTAAAAACAAATTCAACGAACTCCTAAACTTTGGTTACAGTAAATTTAAGTTCATAGTAGTTACTGGCAGGGACTTGAGGGATTGGATCGACTATGTTAGATGTATAATTGAGTACAACATATCTGCAACAATTACTATAGACCAGGTACATGAGTTGAGTGAGGAAGTTGCAGGGAACGCTGCTAGTGTGTCGGACTTCTTGCTAATTAAAACATAAGCACTCAGGAATGGGTCCCCGTCGCTCCATCTACATCACATATCAGAGGGTGTCGTCAGGTCATCCCAGAAGTACTTTAGACTTACCAACTTAATAACTTATCTAAGATCCCTATAGAGGTGTTTTAAACTGATTTGTGAAGTCTGCGAGGAGCGCGAGGCAGTAGGGAGATGTAGTATATGCGGTAGGTGGGCGTGTAGCAGGCACCTAGTAGGGGATGTGTGTGCTATTTGCAGGAGCCTCATGTGTAGTGTATGTGGTCAGCAGCTGTCGGTAAGTAGATGTATTATCTGCGGCAGGCTGGTCTGCAGAAACTGCTCTGTTGAGCTCCAGCCCGGAATCAGAGTGTGTATTAATTGTTATGGTGATTTAGATAAAATTGTGAGGAGATACCCGTCACTTACCTACCTGACCAGGTATCTCTCAAGGAAAGCTTAAATTGCTGTTTTAAAGGGTTTAGCAGGTGGCTGGCATGTCATTTAGTGAGGGTAAGGATGTAGTAAAGAACGTAATCAGCAGGTATGAGAGCATTAGGAGGGAGGCTGTCAAGAAGCTACCCCAGTCTAAGTCAGTGGTATTTAATGTAATTGCAGACATAATGTATAGGGTTGAGAAAGCGCTGGAGTATCTGAGTGAGTTAGAAAAAACTGTGGGAGTTAGTGTCGGACAGGTGAAGAAAGTATGTGGCAACTTGTATTTGGTTAGGACGGAATCTACTGCGTCAGTACTTAAACTTAAGCCTGCGCAGTCACTTACTTATGACGGAGGAAGTAACAGTATCTCTTTATCAAATGATTCGATTAGCGTATCTATACAGGGGGCGGTTATTAAGTTTGTTTTTAGGGGAAGGGAGTTCCAGGTCAATTACGGCAACCTAAATGATGCTTCAACTAAGGCGGATGTAGTTAAGGCAGTAGCTAGGTATGTCATAGACCTTGCTGATAGGTTGCAATTGATTATAGAGCAGTGCGCTAAACAGCATAATATCAGGATCTAGCTTAGTTGCATTATAGCGTAGTAGGTGCTGAGTGAATTGATAGGCCTCGTATATAGTATGCATGACCCCGCAGGTTCGGGAATAGCTAATTACATTATGCATCACTTTACGTGCGAGGAACTTGAAGTTCCTAGAGCTTATAGTGCTGTATATGTTAAGGAACTAAAATCTATATTGGCTGGTTTTAATGAGGACGTAATATACTTTGATTTCCTCGATGAGCGCCTTGACGTAGACTTCTACATAATTCTCTCTAGGCACTCAGCAGAGTCTGGTATTAAGTCATTAACCGTTCATCATACAGGCAACCCATATGGCAAGGCAAGCTTTGGCGGGAGGCCCTATGAACTAAGTGTAGCGAACCCGCCTATCACCAAATTACTCCTGATTAAACTTAGTGAGCTAGCTGGTAAGTACGGTTTGTCAGATTTTCAAGTAGTTTATGAGGCTACACATCATGGACCGACCAACTTAAGGAGGCCGCTAACATTTATTGAAATAGGCTCAAGCATTAGTGAGTGGAAAATGCAAAAAGCACATGAAGTTGTGGGGGAGTCAGTAGCTGAAGCAATCAGGAACTACCTTAGTAGTGGAGAATTTGTGTGCGTTGGCTCCGTAGGGTTTGGTGGGCAGCACTACTCTTCAGCATTTACTAAGAGAGCACTGAGTACGGATGAGTGTTACGGGCACATAATTCCGAGGTACGCTATTAAGATTCTCAAGAATGAAGAGCCTGGTATGATGAAATACGTTTTTGAGCAGGCAATTACTAAAAATTCAGTCAGGATAGTCAAAGCGGTCGCCCTCAAAAAGCTGAGCAGGGCAGTCAAGGACACTATTAAGGAGCTGGCGGAAGGACTAGGTATTGAATTAATTATAGACTAACATCACATGCTGGTACTGGGTATTTTAGGTACAACGTCATTATTTTGTATAGATATGTGTGGGGGTCAGGAAATGGCCAAAGTGGTAATTAAGGTTACGGGAAAACTATTTGCTCAAGGGAATGAGGGGATTGTTAAGGATTTTGCATCCGTCATCATAAACTACGTTACTAAGGGGAATAGAATAGCTGTTGTAACGGGTGGAGGATCTACAGCTAGGTCGTACATACAGTTCGGGAGCAAGCTAGGACTCAGTAACGCAGTGCTTGATCTGCTGGGTATTGAGTCATCAAGATTAAATGCACTCGTCTTTGCTGCTCTTTTAGGAGATTACAGCTACTTCCCAATTCCTAGAAGTATAAATGAATTCATGACGGCTTGGTCAACTGGGAAAGTAGTTGTGCTTGGTGGTCTCCAGCCCGGGCAGTCAACCAATGCTGTAGCTGCAACCGTAGCCGATATGGTGGGTGCTGACTTATTAATTAACGCTACAAATGTTGATGGAGTATACGATAAAGACCCTAAAACACATCCTGATGCGCGTCTGCTCAAAACAGTCACAATTGAGGAATTGGAAAGAATATTGGCTGAGCAGACATCAAAACCTGGGAGGTATGAGTTACTTGACAAGGTCGCACTAAACATAATTCGCAGGTCGAAAATTAAGACAGTGTTCATTAATGCGTTTAAAATAGACCAGGTGAAGGCAGCACTAAGTAAAAGGGAAGATGTTGGTACTCAGATAGTTTTTAAGTAACACTTTATAAGTAGGACAGTCCAGGAAATATTTAACCCCTCTTAGTATTAGTTCTTTGGTGCGGGGGTGCCCGAGCTAGGTCAAAGGGGGCGGGCTCAAGACCTTCCGGCTTCAGCAGGTTAGAGACCCGCTGGCGAAGGCCTGCGTGGGTTCGAATCCCACCCCCCGCACCACAGCTAACTTTACTGAAGCGCGGGAAGTAGTTTGGTATTGAAAGAGATTTCAGTTTATGGAAAATAAGCCCGTTAAAAAAGTAAAAATAATTCTGTACAAACTTTTACTAGATGTTCATGGTTAAACAATAGTAATTACTTAGTAATACAATTAGGTATACTACAATAAGAATTACTTTGCGTATTACCTTAATACATATATAATTAAATATTACTGCACAGGCGCCAGTATTCGAACCAATCTTTAATTACTTTCGGCTCGGAATAATTATGGTGTTTCGATGTTTATCGTTGAGCTTAATGCTAGAAAAACAAAGACTATCACGTTAAGAGTAAGTAGGGACTTAAG
>JAGGTW010000051.1 GCA_021163585.1 Desulfurococcales archaeon
GAGCCGTAGAGACCGTAGTCAAACGGACTGAACCCTAAAGCCTTAAGGTAGGGTGCCTGAACAACCCAAATTAAGGACCATAGAAAGGCATCTACTACTGAGTAAGCAATAATACCCCACCGAAGCTCAGCTAACCCCGTCTTTATCCTACTTAGTAAGGTCATGTTCTTGAAAAATCTCTACGTAATCCTAAAAGTTTTTCTTCTACCTCGAGCTCAGGGAATTAATTTTTAATGTATGGCATATCTCATGCATTCTAAGTAGTGTATAGGGGGTGGAGAGTCAGTTAAGGTAATACTTCTTCTGCTAAATTCCTTGCTTACTTTTTAAGGCCTAGATACTATAGGTCTTATCGGCTAGTTGTCTCAGGGGTCTTAGGTTGCAGTTAGTAGGTATCGTAGGCAGTGGGTCAACCATAACTTACGTGCCCATAATTGTGTGGGACAGGGTCGAGCACCTGGCTAAGGAGGAGCAGCTGGTGATTATTGACGACGGGAAAAGAGGAATTAAGTACTTAGGTATTCTGAGGAATGCCAGGAGGTACGAGCCTTTCCTGAGCGCGTACAGGAGGACCAGCTACGTAGATAATCCAGCACTAGCTGATGCAGGGACGCTACCTCACACGAGTGCCTACGCCGCACTAGTTGGTACGCTGGAGTCCAGGGCAATAGGTGAGGTCCAGCTCCCGCCTAACCCAGGCTCGAAGGTCTACGTTGTTGAGGGTGCTGCCGACCTAGGTATCAGCTTAGGTGAGGGCTTGATCATAGGCAGCCATAAGTACAGCGGTATTGAAGTTCCTCTAGATCCTTACTGGCTCCCTTACCACCTCGCGGTTGTGGGTGCGACAGGCACTGGCAAGTCTAGGCTGGTTAAGGCACTCATTGATGAGGTATTGGCTAAGACCGGGTACAGCCTGATAGTCTTTGACCACACGGGGCTGGACTACGCCAGGTTCTACCCTGACAGGGTAGTGGAGGCTTCTAGGGTGGTACTTGATGTGTCGTTGATTACTGACTTAATGCTTGAGAGGTCGGGTCTGGATGCGAGAACCTACGATCCCTACTTCATCACGGCAGTACTCTACTACATATACAGGGAGCTACCGCCGGAGCTCAGGGCTGAGGTGTTCGGTAGTGAGTCCACGACAGCTCAGAGAGGGCTTGTCTCGTCTGGCAGAGGTAGTGACTTGAGGAGCTTCCTCAGTAGATTAGATAGAGTAGACTACGAGAAGTTAATGGCTGTGATGTCGAGGAGCCCTGTTGAATGGAGCAGGGAGAGGTTTAAGGAGGCTGTGAGCGAAATCGCTAGGTCCTTCAGCACAAAAGAGAGTGTTAGGGTGAGGTTAGGTGTTGCAGTAGACATTAAGTTGGGTGAGGGCTTCTTCAGGTCTCTCAGCAGCAGGGACCTGCTCCCCTCAGGCATAGTCGATGAGGCCCTAAAGAAGAGGCTGGTTGTTGTTGACTTAAGTACTGAGGAGCTCGTGATCCGCAGGTACGTGGTTGCTTCAGTAGTTAGTGAGTTGTGGAGGAGGATCGAGGCCTCCCGTAAGCCAGTAAATACTGTTGTGGTGGTTGATGAAGCGCACAACTACGCCTGCAGGTACTGCGGCGGGGCTAAGTCAGCTATAGGTAGGATCGCCAGGGAGGGTAGGAAGTGGGGCTTAGGTGCTGTGTTAGTAACTCAGAGGATAATTGACTTAGACCCGGACATCAGGGGCAACATAAATACCTGGTTCTTCAGTAAGCTCCAGACACCCTCAGACTTCAGTGAGTTAAGCGGCTACATGAACCTCGCAGGCATTAGTGAGCAGTCACTTGCTGTACTAGGTAGCAGGGAGTTTTACGTAGCTGGACTCATGAACCCCCTCAGGATCCCCGTATTGATTAGGGTGAGGGAAGTTGAGTAGGGAGGGCGGGCCCGCAGGAGCTGATGTAGGGGGTGAGTACCTTACCGAGTTCGAGGAGGAACCCCTCACACTTGTTGTTCTCAAGGATGTTGCTGAGGAGGCTGACCGGATAGCTAGAGTGCTTAAGTCCTCGCTGGGGAGTAGGGACGTTATTAGGAGGAGGTTGGAGGAGTTAGGCAGGCTAAAGCGGATTCCTGAGGAGTTCAGAGTAAGTCCTAAGTACTTAGCGGTGGACACAGGGTTTACTTCACCTCCTCTGGAGCTGATCGGTGGTAAACTCTTAGTTGTTATTAGGTCCCACATTCTCCATGGAACTGCCTCAAGCTCCCTACCTTCAACTGCTTCGGTAGGTTTCGTTAAGTTTATTCAGGATGAGGCTGTGGGGAAGCCGCTCTCTAAGATCGTTGAGAGGAAGTTCATTAAGGAGGTACTAGAGCTTAAGAAGGCGGGTGAGCTAGACGTAGACGTAGTTCTCATTGATGGGGAGATCTTCCCAAGGATCCCGCCTGGATACACTAGTGAGAGGAGGAGGAAGCAGAGCACTATGGGTAAGCTGTATGGTAGGGTGCTGGACTTGACTATTGAGGTTTTGGAGCTGGCTGATAAGACGGATACGGCTCTCGTAGGTATTCTTAAGAGGGTCTACGGGAGGGATATCCCAGTGATTATTGATGCTCCTGAAGTAGTAGTTAATGATAAGGCTCTAGCCACCTACGTCCTAGAGCCGGGTGAGTGGATCGACTTAGAGACTTACTCGGACGTAGCGTACTACCTCAATGAATTTCTTAAGAAGTACGGTGAGAGCATGCCTGCAGAGCAGGTGACAGCACTTAATAATAGGTTCGCATGGATCGTGGCTGTTATGAAGGCGGGTGACTACCTAACATCAGCTATTCGGGTAGCTGTCTATAAGGGTAAGCTCCCTACGTACTTCATGGCGGCATCGAAGATAGAGGTGTGGCCCAGCAACGACTTCACTACGGAGGAGCTGATAGCTTACTTAGCCAGCATAACCGGAGTAAACGGTGTTCCCCACCCAATAGATGTGGTGGATGCCATGTGCAGGTTGAGGAGGGATGTACTACACCTAACACAGCAGCAGCTACAGAGCGAGCTATCCAAGAAGCTAGGAGACCCCTACCTAGCAGTGAGTATGGCGGGGCTCACGAATCCGGAAAAAATGTATAAGGTGGGCTTCAAGTAACTTCATCCACTTAATCTACGAACTGCTCTTTTCAGTTAAGTGAAGCTAGGTAATAGAATGAGTCCTAAGGGGATGTCCCGGTCTTTACTAGTAGCGCATACTCGACTATTAATGGTCGGTACAGCTCTAAATTAAATGCTGCTAAATCATAGGCACCCAACGCTACGAACATCTCGGCATTCCTTAAGAAAGACTCGGTCCTCTCCTTCATGGACTCAACTTCCTCAAAAGACAGCGCATTCTTCTTAAGGGAACACCAGCCTTTCCCTTAACTAATGTAGTTAAGGAGTCGTTACCTAATGTAACTATGCGGCTTCACTAGCTCAAGTATCCTATCTTGTTCTTCCTTAGGTAGGCTCTCCCAGTAGTTCGGCCCTACAATACTGCTCACAAGCCCCGCAAATGACCTCACATCAAAGGATAGGAGGTAATCTATTCTAAACTTTCTTAAAGCCACAGTAGTTACTGCGTCTGTGTAGCTGAAGCCCTTCCTTAAGACGTTTTCTTTGAATACATTAAGTGCTTCGTCTTCCAGCTCCTTCTCAAGATATAACACCTTGATCATGCCTGAGTCTATGAATGCATCTAAGAACGCCCTGGCTGCCTCAGGTGAGACCCTATATTTAAGGATGTTTAATGTCTCATCCAGTATGTGAGATGTTATGTAAGGCCTACCCCACCTCCCCTCAGTTAGGTGTACTATAAGTGCCAGGGAGTCTAAGTGATGTTTATCCCTCAAACTATAGAAAGCGAAGAACACGCCCGTATCGACTATTGCCGTCAACCACCCCCACCAACACCGTACAGGTACCTGTCTACTTCCTCAGCATTGCTCTCCCCTACATCTTTAGCACGCGTCAGTGATGCTAGAACCTTACTTAAGTCACCTTCATGTTTATCGAGCTCCTTCTCAGCGATATCTAGGATGTACTTTAAGGTAGCAGTTAAGCTGTCGCTACCGATAAGCTTAGATATTCTGTCAAGCCTCTTCTTAAGCTCGACGGTTACTCTGACAGTCGTGTACTTAGTCATACTTAAATCCCCGAGAAACAGCTCATTAGTAGAGTAATAAACATTACTACAAATATACGTGTATACATTGCTCCAGGTCTCAATACTAAATGTGTGGAGATAAGCCTATATGTATTCGTACGGTAGCTGAGGTACTTCTGACATTTCTTAAGATTGGGTGCTTTCGAACTCCATCAATATGCTCTTTATTACATCCCTCACTCTAGCGCCTGCTCCGACACTGTAGTGCTTGAGGCCCAGCTCGCGAATAAGCTCCTCTACACCACAACCTACTTTCGGGGCCGCAATAGCATCTACACCCACATCTTTAAGTAGCTTCACTATGATAGGCCCTACACCGTGACTTAAGTCCGTAAATTCATTCTTAATAATCTTCCTAACCCGGTAGCTCCTATCTGAAGCCTCTATGATTGTGAAGTACGGGGCTCTCGCGAATACAGCATCGATAATGTCGTCTAGACCTCTTCGTCCTTTAGTAGGTATGGCTATTACTAGCTTCACAGCCACCACCGTAGGCTACTTAATCTCCTACCTCTCCTATGTCTTGAGCGTCTCCTAGCTCTAACTTGTCTTGGCTGTGGGATGTGCGGCAGCGAAGGAGGTGTACTATCTAGTATGTTTCCATAACTTCTCATAGGAGGTACTTGAGCCTCCATGACTTTTTTAGGCTTAAAGTTAGGGCATGCTGGGTCATCGGGACTTACTGGTATGTTGAATAGTCTGCAGTATCCGTTCTCGAAGTTAATGCATTCTTTATGTGTTGGCAACTCTAACCACTGTTTTTCTGAGCTATTGCACAGTTATTAAGTTTTGCTATGGTTTAATTTTACGGGTGCTGAGATGAAGCTGAAGATTATTGGTTCGGAAAGTATGGGTGTGAGGGGTCTGTCATGCTTTATTGAAGTAGGTAATCACTCCGTACTCATAGATCCGGGTGTTGC
>JAGGTW010000001.1 GCA_021163585.1 Desulfurococcales archaeon
AATCATTGCTATTGTCATGAATGTAAAGGCCAGTATTGAATCAATGTAATGATAATTAATGGCTTAATCACCTTAGATAGTCTACTGAATGCTCTATTATATTTTAATTCAAAGCATTCAGAGTAAGGAGTTAATTTCATGAAAGAATATGTTTGTTGACTTGTAATGCTTATTGGTGGGTTCTGATTGAGTAGGTTAAGGATGTTGCTCAACATTATTGTAATAGGAGTTATAGTTCTTGCTGCGGTGGGCTCTGTCCTAGTCATTACCAAGTACACTAATTTAATACCTATTAATACGATAGAAACTAGTGGTATGGCAAAAATGAGTAATGAAACAGTAATTAATTTACCACTACCCAAGTTTAAGGTCGGTAAGCTGACCGTTGAGGAGGCTATAGCTTATAGGAGAAGTATCAGGGAATACGTAAGCAAGCCAATAACACTTGTTCAGCTCTCGCAGCTGCTATGGGCTGCACAAGGGATAACCAATACGAGGCACGGCTTCAGGGCAGCACCATCTGCTGGCGCAACTTACCCACTGGAGGTCTATGTAGTTGTAAGGGATGGTGGTGTCGAGGGACTCCCAGCAGGTATATATCGCTATGATCCATATACGCATTCACTTAGGCTCATTAGAAAAGGAGATTATAGTTTGGAACTATATAGAGCATCTTTAGAACAACCATGGGTTAAGGATGCGGCAGTAAATATAGTAATTACGGCTATATATGAAAGAACAACTGGGAGGTACGGTGATAGGGGGGTCAGGTACGTACACATTGAGGTAGGGCATGTAGGTCAGAACATATATCTTGAAGCAACTAACTTCGGATTAGGAACTGTTGCTGTTGGGGCATTCTATGATGATGAGGTAGGTAAGATCTTAGGTGTAGGACCTGATGAGCACCCGCTCTACATTATGCCAGTAGGTGTTCCAGAGCGGCAATATAGAGTATCTGAGGAAGAAATACAGGAATTCATCTTAAGGAACAGAGGGGGTTAGCCCGATAGTACAGATTGACTCAGGCTAAGCACGTGTCTGTACACATAAATTTTTATCTGCCCTAACACACAGTAGCGTGGGGTGCGACATGCCTCAGCCACTGATAGATGATTACGACTTCGGTGTCATGATAATTAGAGGCAAGGTGTATAAGAAAGACCTGATAATAACGCCTAAAGCAATTAATGATGAGTGGTGGAGAATAGAGGGGCATAGGCTTCAAATCGCTGACGTACGTGATTATGTATTAGAGGATGTAGATGCTGTGGTAATAGGTACAGGTTATGACGGGTTAATGAGTGTTGACGATGAGGTAATTAAGGTATTCAAGGACAGAGGCAAGGAAGTCCTGATAGCCAAAACTAAAGATGCTGTTAACATATATAACGATCTAGTGAGTAATGGCAGAAAAGTATTAGGCTTCTTTCATCTTACATGTTAATTATTGTATTTCTGAAGTTTATTCGTTCCTATTAACATTAATTAAGCAACTGTAGGTTTTTAAAACTCAAAATATGTTCGTAAAGTATAAAAACCACTTACACCTAGCTACTATTGTAGTAAGTACGGCTACCTGAGTGTAAAAGATCGAGGCCGGGTGACCAATTTAATTTTAAGGTGGTCATATGGTCAGTAATGAATATGAGGGAATGGAACGTACAGAGTTTCAAGAGTATCTTACAACAGGTGATAGCGAGTTAGATAAGGTTCTAGGTGGTGGAATTCGCAGGGGCACCCTCATAGTCATTCTCGGGCACCCAGGGGCTGGCAAGACCACATTCCTTGCTAAAGTTACTTATGTAAACATGACTACTAAGAAGCTTAAGGTTCTCTACGTTAGTTTGGCTGAAAACAGGAGTAAGTTCTATGCATTTACTAAGATGTTGGGGCTTCACTTCGAGAGGTTCGAGAAGGAAGGTCTTTTTAAGTTTCTTGAGGTCCCATCAGTAACTGGCGAACTCATGGATATTCTGACATCATCTCTTGTCGGTGAGGTAAGTAAGTTTAAGCCTGACATAGTTGTCATTGACAGTATTACTCCGGTGCTTAAAGTATTTGGTAAGCACCCTGACGTAAGGGAGTTCCTACACTCCGGCATATATAAGTTAACGGGTATACTAGGTGTTACAGTGTTTTTGATAGCTGATTTACCTTATGGCACGGAATCTGTTGATCTGGGCGGACTAGAATTTGTCGCTGACGGAGTAATGGTTTTCAAAACCAAGATAAAAATGGCTTGATAACTAGATGGATGGAAGTCAGGAAAATGAGGGGTGCCCCGATTACTTTGGCTGAAATACCGTTCACGATAGTTAAGGAGCAAGGAGTTAAGGCTTTCGTAGTACCGCTACTTAGTGAGATACCTCTCTATAAGGTAGATGAGACAGTTAGCTTTGGCTGCAGGTTGCTTGATGAAAAAGTAGGTAGGGTGCCTAGGGGAGCGCAAATAACAGTGATTTACCCGCCGGGAATGAATACACCGAGAATTATTCTTGCATGGTTAGCTAAGTTTATCGCTATTAATAGACTGAAGACCATGGTAATAAGTTATATTCAGCCAGGCAGGTCGCTGGCTTATCACATTAAGAAGTCCGCCGAGGAACTTGGGGTTTACCGAGAAGAATTAAACAGCTTACTCAGAGACCTTTATGACTTCAATCCAGCGGCTTTCTCATTACCTGAACTAGTGAGTAGGGAGAGAACGATAATATTGGAGAGGAAGCCTGCCCTACTAATAATGCATGGTCTCAGGGAGGTTATGGACATTCAGGGGATCAAGGAAACAAGCAGGTATCAATTTGGGTGTGCATCCCTATATCGTAAATATGGTATCATAGCCGTGCGCTTAGTACGAGCTAATTATCCGAGGGAGTACGTGCCTGCAGTAGAATTTAGTGATGTTGTCTTGGACGCAAAACCTGTGGGAATAGAGAGACCCGACGTGTCTAAATTCAATTTTAAGTACGTATTCTGGAAGACCTTTAAGGGAGTGCCATGCGTCATTGACGGAGAAGATTTTGTCAGGTGCTTGAAGTCCTAGTAGGTGCGTTAGCTAATATACCTCAAACACCATAAACCACTAGGTTGAATGCAAATTAATTGCCATAAGTGTTTTTTTGTACATGCGGAAGGTCCGTAATTCTATAATAAACCCGGAACTCAAGTACTTACTATAGGGTTGGTGAGTAGAGCATGCTACTACAGGTTAAGGACTTGGCTGTTGTGGTGAGCGGGAAGCTGGTGGTGCGGAGTGCGTCACTTACTGTTAATGATGGGGAGGTGGTTTATCTGCTAGGGCCTAATGCCTCAGGGAAGACTACATTAATTAGAGCAATTATGGGTTTTCCGAATTACCGTGTCATTAGGGGGAAACTGATGTATGAGGGCAGAGATGTAACTAACATATCCTTGGAGCAGCGTGTGCGACTAGGTCTGGGAATGACCTACCAGATACCGCCGAAAATTGACGGTATTAAGGTCAGGGAATTACTTAAGGAACTGCTCAGGAGAAGAAACGCTGTTAGTGAGTATGAAGAAATAATCTCAACATTAAACATAGAGTACCTAATTGACAGAGACTTGAATAAGGGCTTCTCGGGTGGGGAAATGAAGAGGGTTGAGGTTGCCCTGCTCGCAGCCCAGGCACCAAGACTTGCCTTAGTTGATGAGCCAGACAGCGGGGTAGATGTTGAGTCGATCATGTATATAGCTGAAGGACTGAAAAAACTGCTTAACAAGGGACTGTCGAAGTCAATGGTAATAGTTACTCACACAGCCTTCATTACAAAGTACCTGAAGCCAAGTAAGGTCTGTATTATGAAGGATGGAGTAGTCAGAGGTTGTGGTGGCGCGGATTTAATAGATGAGGTCATGGAGGAGGGGTTTAAGCCTTGGTAGGCCCCAGCGAATGGCTTAAATATATAAGAAAGGAGGCTAGTAGTGCACTGAGTAAGCCAGCCCCCTACGGCCCAGACATCAATGTCATTGAAATTGCCGGGGAGACTAAGAAAATAACAACTAAGGTAAACTTAAGTAGGGTTGAGGAAGTAGGTATCGACTTAGAGAAGGCTGAGAGGGCAGCATTCTTTTTCCAACTTGATGATGCTGTACTCAAAGCATTAAGCAGATTACCTGGAGTGGAAATCCGTCCTCTTACGGAATTTGTAAATAGTGATTTTG
>JAGGTW010000132.1 GCA_021163585.1 Desulfurococcales archaeon
GAGGCCCTTCAAAATAGACTCAAGGGAGTGGATTATGAGTCAGGGCCAGCGTGGTGTAATTCCAACTGCAGGTATTCCTGTACTAATACTTAAGGAAGGAACCCAGAGAACCACTGGTGCTGACGCACTAAGGACTAACATGATGGCCGCCGTAACTGTGGCTGAGATGCTTAAGACGACGTATGGTCCTAGAGGAATGGATAAGATGCTGGTGGATACGCTGGGGGACGTTACCATAACTAATGACGGTGCTACGATACTTGATAAGATGGATGTACAGCACCCGGCGGGGAAGATGCTAGTGCAAATTGCTAAGGGGCAGGATGAGGAAGTAGGTGATGGAACAAAGACCTCTGTCATTTTCGCTGGCGAGTTGCTAAAGGCTGCTGAGGAGCTTCTCGCTAAGGACGTTCACCCAACAATCATTATTAACGGTTTCAAGAAAGCGCTTGAAGAGGCGGCTAGGTACGCCGAGAAGATCGCTAGAGCTGTTGATTTAAGCGATGAGGAGACACTTAGGAGGATCGCGTCGACAGCACTGACTAGCAAGGCAGTTCACGGTGTAAGGGACTACTTCGCGGAGATCGCTGTTAAGGCTGTTAAGCAGATTGTTGAAGACAGAGATGGGAAGAAGTACGTAGACATAGATAATATCCAGATCATTAAGAAGCATGGTGGCTCACTAGCTGACACGAAACTCGTGTATGGAATAGTGCTTGATAAGGAGGTTGTTCACCCAGGAATGCCTAAAAGGATCTCAAACGCTAAGATAGCACTGATCGACGCACCGCTAGAGGTAGAGAAGACCGAAATCGATGCGGAAATCAGAATAAGCGACCCGACAATGATGAGGAAATTCATTGAGGAGAAAGAGAACATCCTAAAGGAGAAAGTCGAGAAGATTGCTTCTGTTGGTGCTAATGTTGTGATCTGTCAGAAGGGTATTGATGATGTAGCTCAGCACTACCTAGCAAAGAAAGGAATACTAGCAGTAAGAAGAGTAAAAAGATCAGACATGGAGAAACTAGAGAGGTCAACGAAGGGCAGGATAGTAACGAACATCGATGACATGACAGAGAATGACCTAGGATATGCAGAGTCGGTTGAGGAGAGAAAGGTCGGAGAAGACAAGATGGTATTCATTGAAGGAACTAAGGACCCGAAGGCTGTCAGCATAGTTATCAGAGGTGGTTTAGAGAGGATAGTTGATGAGGCTGAGAGATCCTTCAGGGATGCACTATGTGTCGTTGCTGACATCGTTAAGGTTCCCAAGATAGTTTATGGTGGTGGTGCATTCGAAGTAGAAGTAGCTAAGCACATCAGGGAGTACGCTACCCACGTAGGCGGTAAGGAACAGCTAGCTATTGAGGCATTCGCGAGAGCGTTAGAGGGCATAGTCGCTGCTTTAGTTGAGAACGCAGGTCATGACCCGATAGAGATGCTGTCAGAACTCAGGAAGGCCCACACAGGCCCGGACGGCTACAGGTACGGCATAAACGTATTTACAGGTAAGGTAGAGGACATGGAGAAACTCGGCGTTATAGAGCCATTAGCTGTTAAAGTAAATGCGCTTAAGGCAGGAACTGAGGCAGCAACTCTAATACTGAGAATTGACGATATAATTGCTGCTTCAAAAGCTAAGGAAGAAGAAAAGAAGAAGGAGGAAAAGAAGGAAGAAGAGTGAAAATAAACACATTCCGTTTTCACACCTAAAATAACCGGCTCGGGAAGTTAGGGTACGTGTTACTTCTAACCTAAAATTCTTTTTATTAAATTAAGCTGTTACTTTTACTGGTGTTTAGGTGGAGTTTCGGGGCAGCGTAATAGCCGTGAGTGGAACCCCAGGAGTAGGTAAGACCGCTGTCGCTAAGGAACTTTCACATAAACTTAATGCAATCTACCTAAACCTAAGTAATGTGGTTATAGAGAAAAAACTATATAGTGAATATGATAGTGAGCGCGGAACCTACGTCATAGATGAAGAAAAATTAAGGAGTTGCATAAGGAGTATGACCCGGCAGTCACGAAAACTAGTAATTGTAGATAGTCATTATGGAGAAATAGTTGATGATGACTTGCTAATAAAAATTTTCGTCCTGAGATTAGACCCTAGAATACTGCTTAAGAGGTTGTTAAGTAGGTCGTGGCCGCCAGCAAAGATTAAAGAAAATATTGAATCAGAAATCCTAGGCATCTGCACAGTCAATGCACTATCAGAACACCCTGAAAGCAAGGTATGTGAGATAGATGTTACGGGTAAGTCTGTGGATGATGTAGTTGCCGAGATCCTTAACATACTACATAGTAGAGGTAACTGTAGAATCGGTATTGACTGGTTGAAGGATTACTCAGCAATAGATGAGTTACTGAACTTCTTAGCCACCGGGAGTAGGTTACGCTTTTAGCTAGCGAGGATATCACTTATTAGGTATTACACATGTTACTTGATATACCTGACCCTAACTAGTTCAGGCGACATGAGCGATGGTGAGTCAACCACTGCTACCCCAACCCCTAGTCTAGGGACGACCTCGGTTAATTCCCTAGGCAGACCCACAGACCTTGATATCAGCTCTATATCATCCCTAGACTTAAGAGAATGCACCACCCTTACATTGCAGTTCATAATGACAGCGTGCCCCAATACCGTAGGGGACTGCGTAACCAGCATAATACCGACCCCCAATTTTCTGACCTCAGACAACATTCTAGGTATTAGAGACTTACCTAAAGAAATCACGTTGTGAGACTCCTCAATAACTATGAAGACTCTGTCCTCGATCTTATCGTGGCTCTTAACGACCTCAATAGCCTTAAGTAGAGCTAAAGCTGCCAGCCGCTTCAGGACGATGTTCCTGATGTATGAAATATCAATAATTAATGGTCTCTTAGGCCTAAGTAGCTGAAATAATCTATAGTTGTCAATACTGAATATCTTTTCCTTGCTCACCAGCACGGAGATCCTTCTTAATAGGGCATGCTTAGCCTCAATAACCCACTTAGCTTCAGTGGGGTAAGTCTCAATGTAGTCTACCAGCTCTGCTAGAGTCCTCGGCTTATATGCCTCAATAACTCGCTGCAGAATATATGACTGAGCTGGACTCAGCTCTAAGACTTCCTCAAAAATCGATACTATATCATCAACACCTCCGGGCACAGGTATTGGAATGTAGCCATTCGGTACTACCACTTCTGCATTACTTAGTAACTTACCATACTCTCCATACCAATCTACGATTATGACAGCACCATAATCGCTGAGCTGAGAAGCAATTATAGATGCTGTAGTGGTTTTACCCGAACCAGTAGTACCTACCACTATGCAGTGCCGCAAAAAGTCACTGGCCGGGATGTAGACGTATTTTGGAATACCTGATATATTCTCACCTATTGCCACACCCCCACTCGTTCTAGCGGATTCGTTTGGAAATAATGTAATGTAATACTGCGTGGGGTCCTTAGCTACATACCATCCACTAATTAGAAAGGGTTTTTACTGTCACAGCTAACACGGGTAAAACTCACGTCTGGAGGCGCTAGCGACTGTAGGATGGCCTCAATTATCTTGGCATTGCCCTCCTCCACACCTGCATTAGGAGGCAGTGAAACCTTAATTAGCGATTTGTGCCCGCGAGACGTAAAAGTAGATTCTATTTTCAGTACAGCTTTTGGATGAATTGTGGTTATACTCCGTATCAGCTTTACCGCATCTATACTCAAGCTAGCTCCCCCGCCAGCCTTAATCTCAAAGCATACCTCACTACACTCCTTTCTTTTACGACCGAACATCACGTACCCCCAATAACAATTAGTCTTTTTAAAGTGTGTTGATAGCTGTAGTAGGGCGTGGAAGTGAAAGTAAAAAATGGATTAATAGAGACGAAAGGAGTGATAAAGAAAATAGAGAAGTCACTAATACCTAGTGTGTATATACTGAGTATTGAATGCGATGAAGTCAGCATCAAGCTAGACTTAGTTAAAGACCTACTGATATTTGATGAAGGGGATAAAGTAGCTGTAACTATTTCTCAGAAGAGGCCTGTATTTAATGAAGGAAGGGACCTAGTTATTTGGGGGTATGTTCTCTCTAAAAAGAAATCATTGAAAAGTGATAAACCAAGTAAGCTACTGATCTCTCTCTGGGGTTACCTGCTAGTCTTAGAGTCCTTAAGAAGCGATGTAGTAGATGCGTTTGACTACTTAGATAAGGTCTACCTTAAGTTAAGTAAGGAAGTGTGAGAAGCGTAAAGCTCATAGAACTTATTAAAACTTATATTAAATTACACCCTATAACCACTAGGTAAGTGGTATGAGTATTCAGAACGCTGTAAAGAACCTGATAACAGAACTTGTAGGGTTAATTGATTCAAAGGTTGTGGTAAAGCTCGTTGATGGTACTCACTACGAGGGGAAGTTGCGCGGTATAGACGTGGGTGATAGGCTTACACTACACCTAATACTTGAGGATGCTAAATCATCTGATGGCAACACCTATCATAAGGTGTTCATAAATGGGTTGAGAGTGTCAGAAATAATATCTGTGGAGAAACCACTTTTTGATCCAGATGAGTTCGCCACATTAGTTCAGCAGAAGCTCAGTCTCCCTCCAGGAACTATTAAAGTGTTTAAGGAGGCAAAAATGGTGATAGTGTATGATAGATATAAGATAACAGAAAACGGTGTTGAGGGTGCTGGCGGCTTAGCAAGCAAACTATACAGTATTTGGCAGGAGTACATGGAGGAGAAAAAGAAGAAACTAGGCTGAATTATATTGAACTTTGAGATAAAGGATAAGGACCTAGCTGGCAGGATAGGTAAGCTTAGAA
>JAGGTW010000098.1 GCA_021163585.1 Desulfurococcales archaeon
AGTAAGCCAGTCATGAGATCACCTCGAAAAAATACTTTCCAGCTGATCGATGTTGAGGTTCTTGAACGGGTAAGTACCTGAGAAGCATGCCGTGCATAGTGGCCTGATACCTACTGAGTCAACCATTGCCTCCAGAGTATTGTAGGCTAGCGAGTCAGCGTGCAGCACCTCAGCAATCCTGACAGGGTCCTTCAGCCTCGAAGCTATGAGCTCCCTCCTCGTAGGGAAGTCAATACCCATGAAGCAAGGGTAGCGGACTGGCGGGCTAGCGATCCTAACATGCACTTCACCCGCGCCGTACCTCCTTAAGAGGAGCACTATACTCCTCATGGTCGTGCCCCGGATCAGTGAGTCATCAACTAACACAACCCTCCTACCCCTGACCACGTCCCTAACCACGCCGTACTTCATTGATGACAGAGCCTCCCGCAGCCCTGGAGGCATTATGAAGCTCCTGCCAACATACCTGTTCCTCATCAGCCCCTCATCCATAGGTACGCCGCTCGCCCTGCTGAACCCGAGCGCTGAGCTCCTCCCACTGTCGGGCACGGGAATAACTACGTCGGCGGCCACAGGTGCGTTAGCAGCTAGCGCCTCACCCATCCTAACACGTGCTACATGGACCTGAACACCGTTGAAGTACGAGTCAGGTCTTGAGAAGTAGACGTACTCGAAGACGCAGGGTGTGGGCGTGTCAGTCAGGTGTGCCTCAGTCTTCTCCAGTGAGTACCCGTCGAAGGACACCACCTCCCCGGGCTGAACCTCATGCCACAAGTCAACACCTACACCATCAAGTGCAGCTGTCTCTGACGCAGCAACAAACCACCTATCACTACATGAGTAAGACAGTGGCTTAAACCCCTTCGGGTCCCGGGCCACCACGATCCTCGGCTCACTGGTCAGTATGGCGATACTGTAGCTCCCCACCACATAGTAGGGCAGCTCCCTGACTGCCTCAACAACATCACCCCCATTCTCAGCAGTCAACACGCTTATTAGCTGGGCAAGAACCTCCGTGTCTGTCATTGGCTTCTCGATCCTTAACCTACGGGAGAGTTCACGGTAGTTGATTATGTTTCCGTTGAAAGCCACAGCCATCCTAGGCTTCAGCCCCACCTCAATCGGCTGTCCGCCAGCATCCATGTACCCCCCAGTCGTTGAGTACCTGACATGCCCTATAGCCGCGTAGACGTCGGCTAGAGCTAGGTCTGAGGGATTGAAAGCCTCAATAACGTACCCTTTCTTCACCGCAGTAAATAACTTTCCATTCCTAAGTACTGAGATCCCTGCTGACTCTTGACCCCTGTGCTGAAGCTCGATCAGTAACCTATAAATGTATAGTGGTGCCCTAAACCCAAAAAAGGCTGATATACCGCACACTCTACTTCACCTCAAGAAACCTCCTTAAGGTATTGAAGTACGTGTCCCTCACCACGTTTAAGTCCAGCGACGCGACTACCCTCCCTGCCTTAACGAACCTTAACTCCTCACGACCAGTGACCTCACCAATTACTGCCGCACCTAATCCCAGCTCCTCAGCCTTCCTCAACACCTCATCAACTGAGGCGCCAGGCACCTCAAGAATGTACCGAGCCTGCGTCTCAGAAAAAAGCACCTCATCAACTCTGTAGACGGCTCTCGCCGGAATCCTGCTTAAATTAACTACAAACCCCAGACCTGACATAGCCGACATCTCAGTAAGTGCTGCCGCAATACCACCGACTCCTACATCATGTACTGACCTGACCGCAGAACCCATTATTAGTGACCTAATCAACTCCGCCGTCCTCCTCTCCTTTGACGGCCTAGGTGCTGGGACCTCACCCTCCTCAAGCCCGTGAACCCTCCACAAGTACTCTGATGCACCTAACTCAGGGAACGTCACACCAACAATCACTATCTTAGAACCTGCCTCCTTAAATTCCATGGTAACAGCCCTAGCTACGTCATCGACGCGTCCAACGCCGACAATCGTTGCAGTAGGCTTAACTTGAGTTCCCGTTAACTCATCCTCATTGTAGAAGCTTACCTTACCCCCGACCACAGGCAGGCCGAGCTCGTCAGTCATCCAAGCAATACCCTTCACCATCTGCTCAAAAAACCAGAAGTGCTCGGGCTTCTCCGGGTTCCCAGCATTTAACTCATCAACAATAGCCAGCGGCTCCGACCCCACAGCCACTAAGTTCCTGAAGCACTCAGCCACAGAATTAGCAGCACCTCTGAAGGGGTCGACTGAAGTATATCGGGGGTTAGCATCACCCTTAACCGCTACACCCCTCCTCGACCCGTCGAGCAGTCTCAGTACGGCAGCGTCCGCGTACCCAGGCTTAACTACAGTCCTGACTCCTACTTCGTGATCGTACTGTTCGAAGATCCACTTCTTCGACGCTACATTAGGTGATGTAATGACTGAGATTATAGCGTCTCTAATATTCTCCGGTTCAGGTACTTCAACACGCTTAAGGCTCTTAAGAGCTTCTTGCGGTGGTCTTGAAGCCCTCCTGACAGCTCTGGGCCTTGCTAAGTCCTTAGCAGGGACGTCAGCAACTAACCTCCCTTCATAGTAGACTCTGATCCTCCCTGAAGAGTCAAACCTGCCTATGATACTGTAAGGCACGCCATAATGTTCTAGAACCCTCAGCACCTCCTCCACACGTCCCTCATCAGTTACTAACATCATGCGCTCCTGACTTTCAGAGACAAGTAGTTCGAGGGGCGCCATCCCCTGCTCCCTGGTGTGTAGCTTCTCCAGGTGCACCTCAGCCCCTACGCCGTGGTCGCTTGCTGCCTCACTAACTGCTGTAGTTAGCCCGCCACCACCTAAGTCCTTAATGTACTTGACTAAGCCCCTCTCAGTCAGCTCCCTGATCGCTTCAATCAGTAACTTCTCAGTTAGCGGGTCACCGACCTGTACTGCCGCAATGTCCTTGTCAGCATCTTTAGCCAGCGGTCTTGAAGCAAAGCTACTCCCTAAGATACCGTCCCTCCCGGTGGCATTGCCCGCTATGATTATTACGTCACCTGGGGAAGCACCCTCGAGCACTAGCTTCTCCGTATCAGCAAACCCTACACACGCTACATTAACTAGGGGCTGCCTGTTGAAGGACCTGTCAAACCATGTGTCGCCAGCTACGGTGGGTATTCCTACCCTGTTGCCGTAGTCACTAATACCCTTAACTATACCTCTTATTAACCAGCTGGCGTGCTGGTTCGAGGGCTCACCCATATACAGCATGTCGAGGAGCGCTACAGGCGTAGCTCCGAGTGTTAGGATGTCCCTTATTATTCCTCCAATACCTGTTGCTGCCCCGTCGTACGGGTCCACAGCTGATGGGTGGTTATGGCTCTCGATCTTGAAAACAACTGACTTACCGGGAAACACCTCAACTGCTGGTGCGTCCCTGCCCGGACCAATGAGGACGTGGGGGGCCTTAGTCGGCAGTAGCTTAAGCAGGAGCTTGCTGCTCTTGTATGAGCAGTGCTCGCTCCACTGCGCCTCAAACATGGCTAGCTCCTCCTGCGTAGGCTCCCTCCCTAAAATCTTCCTTATCTCATCAACCTCCTCCCTACTCAGCGGCGTAGTCACCACCCCTTCCTCAAAGCTGTAGCTAAGCTCTGAAAGATCAGTTTGCCATCAGGTGAATACCCCCTCGGGATGAGAACTTCCTCAGAAGCTCTTTCAGGATGTGGCATAAGGCCGAACACGAGCCCGTCAGGGCTGGCGACCCCAGCTATGTCGTGCAGGCTACCGTTGGGGTTGAAGCCCTTTAAATACCTCAGCAGGGGAGAGTGCGACAGCTCACCTGAGTAAGTAGTTTCATCAACGAAGTACCTGCCCTCAGCGTGAGCAACCGGCATGCAGAGTTCCTGACCGTCCTCAAGCAGGAGCATCCAGGGTCCCTTAGGTCTCTCAACCCTCAGCTTCACCCACCTACACACGAATGAACCGGACTCATTCCCGAGTAAGGCACCAGGAAGGAGCCCGGACTCAACAAGTACTTGAAAACCGTTGCAGATCCCTAGCACAGGTACTCCTTCATCTACAGCATCGGCGACCTTCTCCATCACCTTAGTCCTAGCTGCTATGGCCCCGGCACGTAAGTAGTCACCGTAGCTGAAGCCTCCAGGAACGACTATCGCGTCCCACCCACCGGTCCTGAAGTCCTCATACCACACAACCTCCCCTTCGAGTCCGTCTGCAACTCTCAGAGCCCAAGCTACATCGTAGTCGCAGTTAGTTCCCGGGAACTTAATGACGGCCACCTTAGGCACGTAAGCGC
>JAGGTW010000120.1 GCA_021163585.1 Desulfurococcales archaeon
ATGACATCTTCAATAAACTTCACTTCAGATCCCAAGTACTTACTCAGAAGTTCTCTATGAGGATGCAATGATATGAAGTCCCTGCTACCAGGCCTGCCCTGATGTGTCACTAAGACTACGCCAGCTCCGTTATCAAGAAGTTTTTTGATAGTCGGTATGTGCGCCTTTATTCTCGTGTCATCAAGTATGGAGCCTTCCTCACCTATAGGGCAGTTAAAATCAACTCTAACTAGAGTTCGCCTATTGCCCAAGTCAATATCATCTATAGTAGGTAATCGCAGAGAATGCACCCATGACACCTAGAATATATTGAGGCTGAGGTACTTAATACTTTTGTGATTTAGTTATATTTTTATAGTCACATTTATGTTAACACCACATTAATCCTTAAGTGTTTAGTCTTTGCAGGAATCAAAAGCAAAGCGGTATTTCAATGACTCAAAACATTTTCACTTTACCCACCTACAAATTCACAGTCACATTAAGGCTAAAGGCACAATGTTATTTACTGCAAAGGAAATGATGTATCCTGGGTCCTTAATTTGAGGTTGTGGGGACTAAGTCATGAGGAGATCAGGAAGGCCCTAAGGCGAGGAGATATCACAGTCTGCGTGATCGGGCTTGGTGGTGTAGGGCTCGCCGTTGCCGCAGTGTGGCTAAGGCATGGTGCACATGTGATTGGTGTAGATATTGATGAAGTGAAAGTTAGCTTACTTCGTGAGGGGAGAGTCCCACATCCGGAGAGGGTCGTTAGAAATACCATATCTGAAGGTATTCGAGACGAAAGATTTACAGCAACAGCAAATACGTCTCAAGCAGTTAAGAAGTCAGATGTAATTGATGTCATAGTACCCCTTGTCTACCATGATGGTTTCCCGGACTTCAGTGCACTTGATGACGCCTTCATTAAGATCTCCCAGAATCTTGAAGTTGGACACACCGTAATTCTTGAGACTTCAGTGCCTCCTGGAACCACAGAATTCAGGGTTAGGAGGGTCCTCGAAGGTAATTCGGGTCTGTCGGCAGGTAAGGACTTCGCCTTAATATACTCGCCTGAGAGGGTTATGATAGGTCATGCGGTTGAGGACATCGAGCAGAGATACCCTAAAGTGGTCTCTGGTGTAGGGGAGAAGTCTCTAGATATTGCTGTAGCACTCTATTCAAGTATCTGTAAGGCAGGTGTTAAGGTGGTTTCATCACCTAGGGTTGCTGAATTCGCTAAACTAGCCGAGGGTATTTACAGGGACGTAAATATAGCCTTAGCTAATGAACTTGCTAAACTAGCTAGGGTTTTAGAGGTGGACTTCAGTGAGGTCAGAGAAGCAGCTAATTCGCAACCCTATTGCCACATACACAAGCCAGGAGCTGGTGTTGGAGGCCTCTGTATCCCAGTATACCCTATGCTTATGGAGTGGGCTGCTGAATTAAAAAGTATGCGCCTGGAGTTAGTGCTTACTGCGAGGACTATCAATAAGTTACAGCCTCTCTTCCTCACGTCACTTCTGCTTGAAGGACTGAATACAGCTAAAATTGACTTAAATAGTGATGTTAAGGTAGCTATACTTGGCTTGGCTTTTAGGGGTGACGTGCCCTCAGCAGCTAAGTCACCTACATACGATCTAGCAAGGTCACTCAGTGAGCTCGGACTCGAGATAGTTGTTCATGACCCACTAATTAGTAAGGACGTGATATTAGAAGGGCTGGGAATTAAGTTAGATAGTGACATAAGTCGCATACTTGAGGGTTGCTCAGCTATTATCGTAGCAACAGACCACTCACAATATAAGGAATTAAGTACGTATGATTTACTTAAGGCCTCAGGACGCAGTAAGATCGTTGTTGTAGATGGAAGAGACGTAATTAAGTTACGCAGTTGCGGTGGACGAGTACTCTACACGAGTGTCAGCAAGCCCTGGCTGTGGGTCTGAGTGCTGTAAATATTTAGATTGAGATCAATATGTCATAAAGAACACTATGTGATTCACTACGTAATTAGTACGTCACTAACTGCTTTATCTCTCCCATAGCGCTTAAAGTATTCTACTAGCTCGTTAATGGGCTCGCTAATTATTATATACGGTATCGTAAGCATCTTTTTTCTAGTGTAATCCAGCATGTAGTAACTCCACTCCCGCACAATCCTAGCTTCACGAACCTTATCTAAAAACATACTAAAGTTAAATACTTCATTAGCTGGGAGCGAACCAAGAATCAAGCCCACACCCTCAATAGGGTTGAAGAGCGCGAAGTCAAAGTATGGGTGAGCAACGAGCACTCTACCTATTCTATGTAATTCAGCAGGATTGCCGCGTAGCACAGCGGCTACGCTAACGCTGGCGTATTCCCGGAGTGGCGCTGAAATGAGCTTAACGCCCCTAACTACTCCTCTAGCCTCGATATGGTTCTTAAAATGTCTCAAAACTCTTATGTAGTTTATTGAAGTTACTGGTCTAAACTCCTTATTTAAATCCTCGGTTATTTTCTTTAATGAAATGAATGGGTTTTTCTCTAACTCCTTTATTATGAATAAATCTATTTCATCAAACCTACTTCTCCTATATGTAGCTCCTGGAATAGCCTCCTTAGGGGAGGATTTGATGGTATTCAAGAGTTCATCCCAGTTAAGCCTTATCATATTAATCTTAGGGTCGTAGTACTTACGGAGGTTAGGCTTAGCTGGTATTGAATACGTTAACTTTACGACCTCCATAGGTTCCCCTGGCAGTGCCCCTGCTAAACTATTCACGAGGGTCTCACTCATACCTCTGGGTACTAAATAAATGAGGAAGGTCCCCCAAGGGAGCAGTGGTGCGTAGTACCTAAGCGTACCTTTGAAAACACCTCCATAATCAACGTACTCATCAAGAACTATTGCAACCGCCTCAAGACCCAGCCTCAGTATGTCTACATCAGCAGTAAACCTGAAGCCCTTTTCCTTCAACACGTTCATGAACTTCCAAATAGTTGATGCATGAAGGCCCATATCTTCAGCTACCCTAGTAATTTCTGGTATATAGTCATAACTCTGCACCTGTTCAATGAAGTCTACGAGAGAGGGGTTTAATGCCCTCTTAGAATACTGCCTGAGTCTATCTAAGGTGTCACTAACTGAAGACCTGCTGCCCAAAGACAAGGTACCCTGTATTATTCGCTAACTTTTATTTATAAGATTTACTAGTGGTATTACGCATGGAAAGTATTTATGTGTATTAGAGTTTACGATAAATTTAGATATGGAAAAAATTTTTACCAATTAAAATGTTTAAACATTCTCATGATGTTTATAAGCAATGACTAAAGCAGTTACAAATTCTATTACTCCAAAATATTTATTTTATACAAGAATAACTGTACTCTTCGGCATGTTCGCCATTCTTACTAAATTTTATTTAATTATACCTCCACTATAGTCCCCAATCTAGGATGCGGTTCGTACCCAGGTAGGTTCTTAATGTAAGTTATGAACTCCCTCGACTTGAGCCCTCTTATGAATATTCTAATACTTTTCTTTCCGAGCCTGTCTTTAGGAATTACGAAGTCGAAATACTCCCATGTTACGGGTATGAAGTTAAGCCCATATGCGGTGGCTACTGACCTAATAGCAAATCCTGCATCAGCTACACCCCTCGTTACAACTGAAGCAACTTCTTCATGTGTACTAACTTCTTCGTCATACCCTTTTATTCTATCCCTGAGGCCTTCTAAATCGATCTTCACCCCTAATTTAGCTGCCTGTTCAATAATGAATGCATCAGCAAATACCCTTGTCCCCGAGCCTCGGTTCCTGTTCACGTACCTCAGTGACCCGGTAATCAGTCCCTCAACTAGTTCCTCAAGTGTTTTGTCAGCACCTAATCTGTGAACTATTCCTAGCTCCCTCCTATAGCCTCTAACAAGCACGGTGTAATTTGTTAGCCAATATCTTTTAATATACGTTATGTTGTATGTCTTCGTCTCTGGATCATATAGATGTACTCCTGCAATATCGGCCTCTCCCAACGCCAGGGCTGCTAATCCGCATCCTGAACCCACCCATACAGCCTCTACCTCGGTAATGCCAGATCTCTTAAGTAGACCTATCAAGTACTCAACAGCAGGGTCATGACTCCCCATATACACTATGTCTGGTAACTTAATACTGAAGTCCAACTCCCTGACATTAAATCTAGTCCTCATTAATTTCTCAAAGAAGTTAGTGTAGGTTTTCAGCAGTTTTAAGCCTTCATCAGTAAGTATAGTGCCACCGCCTCCTCTGCCACCGCGCCTTGCCTCAACAATCCTAGTGCCCAGAGTTCGCTCAATTCTAGCTATGGTTTCCCATGCTCTTGAATAAGGCATCCCCAAAATTTTGGCTGCTCTTAAGATAGAACCATGCTTTTCTATTAGGGCAAGAAGCCTTGCTGATGAGTCGTCCAGAACCGTGTGGCCATCGCACTCTAAAACAAGTACTATTCTAGGTGTGAGCTTCCTGCTCAATTAAAGCCCGTGATCAACATATCGTACACAGGTAATAATACCTAACCCATAAGCAGTACTGATATTAATACTATTAATGAACTGACGCTATAACTTCCTAAAACGTATTTAAAGTTCTTTCCAACTAGTTTGGTGTGTGGTGTTGCGGATGAGGAAAATATCTGAAAGAATTAAGGAGCTTCCTCTCTCCCCGCATAGGCAACTTGTGGCTAAGGTTGATGAATTGAGGAGGCGGGGAAGAACCGTATACAACTACTCTGCTGGTCAGCCAGGTCTCCCGCCCGACCAGGAGGCCCTTAAGATATTTTATGAGAATGTAATGAAGAATCCATTCGACCACTTCAGGTATATGGGTTCTCAGGGATTGCTTAAGCTCAGGGAGGCTATTTCTGAAGATTTAAGGAAATATGGCGGTATAGAAGTCAACCCAGACAATATAGCTGTAGTCACAGGTGGCATAGACGGCATAATACTAACCCTATATGCCATAACGGATCCTGGAGATGAAATATTGCTATTCGACCCGTGCTACAGCATGTACTGGGGAGCTGTAAAGTTCCTGAAGCTCAAACCCAAGGCATGTAGAGAGTCCGTCGACTCGGGATTCCAGCCTGACCCTGAGTGTATTAAGGAGTTAGTAAGCAGTAAGACTGCTGCAATATTCTTTGCCAGTCCTGACAACCCTACGTCAAGAGTGATAAGTGAAGAAGTAGCTAAAACTGTGGCAGATCTAGCTGTAGAGAAGAAGATCTGGATCGTATATGATGTGGCATACAAGCACATTATCTATGAGGGACATCACATCTGGATGGAGAAATACGTCAGCGATCCTGAAATCCTGATTAACATAGCATCTTTCTCAAAAGACATAGCGATACCTGGAGGGAGACTAGGTTACGTTTACGGGCCTAGGGAGGTTATTAAGGAAATAGTTAAATTGAAGGGCTACTTGAGCATCACTGCTCCAGTACCTATGCAGTGGTTTGCTTACTACTACTTGTCGAGTGGGCTGAAAGAAAAGTATCTTAGGGGTGCCCTTGAAGTCTACAAAAAGAGAAGGGATGCAGCCTATGAAGCATTCAGGAAGTACCTACCTGAGGCAAAAGTATGGAAGCCCCCAGCAAGCATGTACCTGTTTCCGGACATGAGCGCGTACCTAGAGCGGCTAGGTATGAACGACATAGACTTCACATTTAAGTTAGCTGAGTCAAAGGCTGTTGTAATGCTGCCAGGCTCAATATTTGGTGAAGCAGGAAAGAACCACATTAGGGTAACATTTGTGACGCAGCCAGAAGAAAAACTAGAGAAAGGCATTCAATTACTGGCAGAATTCATTAATGAGTTAGAAAAAGAGTAAGCTTTTTTAAACACAACCTCCTGCTAGAGGCTTTTGAGTAGTTGCCGCCAACCTACTGGTGCTACACGCCAAGTACTTCCTTAATTAGTGCTGCCCTGATGTACATACCATTCTTTGCCTGTTCGAAGTACTTCGCCTGCGGTAACTCATCAACACCTGGGTCAAGCTCCCAGACCCTAGGCAGTGGGTGCATTATTATTGGTATTCGCTTAAACTTGCTCAGGAACTCCTTATCGATCTTGTAACTCCCCTTGAGTCTCTCGTATTCACTCGGGTCCTTAAACCTCTCCTTCTGCAATCTAGTTACATAGAGTACATCAAGCTTTTCCATAACTCCGGATACATCATTAACTTGATGATATGTTACCTTCCCCTCAATATTCTTCAGCACTTCCTCTCTTATTTGAAGTACGTCCGGTGCAATGTAATATATGGTTATATCATTAAATTTAGATAATAAGTAAGATAAGCTACTTGGTGTTCTGCCATACTTTAAGTCCCCCATAATACCTATTGTTAGCCCATCTACTTTTCCGAGTTCCCTCCATATAGTGTAGACATCTAGGAGTGCTTGAGTTGGGTGTTCATTAGGTCCGTCACCGCCGTTAATTATTGGTGCCTTGATCATCCCGGCAATTTCCTCCGGAAAGTGAGGCTTCTTCTGCCTTAGAACCATTACGTCAGGATCGTAACCATCTATGATCTTTAGTGTGTCTATGTCGGTCTCACCCTTAGCTAAGCTCGACGCACTTACCTCGAAATCTATTACTTCACCACCGAGCCTTACCATGGCGAACTGAAAGCTCAGCTTAGTTCTCGTGCTGGGTTCCAGGAAGACTGTGGCCATCACTTTTCCTTTAGCATAGTCAAGAACTCCTTTCTCACTTATTTCCTTACGTAGCTGGTCGGCAAGTCGAAATAGACCCTCTACCTCTGCTCTTTCGAATTGAAGAGCTGAAATTATATCTTTACCTTTTAACGAACTCAACCGCTACCACCTTACATTGGTTTACTAGCTCAGCAGGGAATTAAAAGTTTTACTTAGGGCTTATTGATGTAGTCGCGAATAAGTGTGGAGATAGAAAAATAATTAGTTAATTTTTATTAGACTTACTTATTCTTACCTACGTGAAATTTTAGCTCCTCTGCAGCCCTCTTAATCGCCCTGACGATGTTCACATAGCCAGTACACCTGCAGAGATTGCCGCGAATATATTCCCTTATGAAGTCCTCATCAGGTTCGGGGTTTTCTTCAAGTAGCTTCTTAGCTACCAGTATGAAGCCCGGTATGCAGTAGCCACACTGTATTGCGCCTTCCTCAATAAATGCTCTCTGAACTACGTCAAGATCGCTGTCCCTTGCAAGCCCTTCAGCAGTGACTACGTCCTTACCATCAACCTCGACTGCTAGCGTGAGGCATGAGAGTACTGGCTCACCATCTAATAGGACAGTGCAGGCACCGCATTCCCCTATACCGCAACCGTACTTAGGACTCATGACGCCTAGTTTTTCCCTTAGTACATTAAGCAGTAATTCATTATTTTCAACGTAAATACTGACGGGCCTACCATTAAGTCTGAACCTGATTACTTTACCCATCAACCCTCACCTCCCACTAATTCTTTCGTAAGCCTTGAGGAGAGCGTCCTTAACAATCACTCCTGAAACTTCCCTCCTGTACTCTGCTGTTGACCTAATGTCTGTAATCGGCTTAACTTCAGTCTTAACTATCTCAGCAGCCTTCTCCAATACCGCCTCACTTAATTCCTTACCCGTCAGGAACTCCTCGGTCTTGTACGCCCTTATTGGTGTCGGTGCCACAGCACCCAACGCTATCCTAACTGACTTAACCACACCTCCCTCAGTCCTTAGGGCAACAGCTACATTTACCTTAGCTAGGTCCATAGCTACTCTAGCAATCTTAATGAATGCCGACTCCGTACCTTCAGGCTGGTAAGGTATCCAGATCTCAGCTAGTACTTCATTATGCTTAAGCACGGTCTTGCCTGGGCCTAAGAAGAATTCACTAATGGGCACCAATTTCTCACCGTCTAGTCCCACTATTTTTAATTTAGCTTCGAACACTAGTAGCGGTGGCGCTGTATCTGCTGCTGGTGAGGCATTACATAAGTTCCCACCGATCGTAGCCATATTCCTGATCTGTACGCCAGCCATGGACCTCACTGCCTCATAAAGAGCCGTAAACTTCTTCCTTACAATACCTGAGTTCTCAATCTCACGTAATTTAGTTGCTGCGCCTATAGCTAAGTGGTCTCTCCGGTCCTCAATGAAGTTCAGCTCCTTAACTTTCTTGATATTAACTATGTATTTTGGCTCAATGAACCTCTGCTTCATCCTAACTATAAGGTCGGTCCCACCAGCAAGTATTTTCGCATCACTACCATACTTGCTTAGCAATTCAACAACCTCTTTTACGGTCCTAGGCTCAAAGTACTCAAACTCCACTGGCAGTATGCGGGTATTTACTTTATTAACGTCTACTTTCGGTTTTAGGGGTTTTACAAATTTTCTTTCAGTCATAATTGTCCACCTCCTACTTAACCCCCCTTTCCTTAAGTGCCTTGAGTATTTTTTCAGGCGTTATGGGCAGTTCATAGAACCTGACGCCTATTGCGTTGTAGATAGCGTTAGCCACGGCACCAGCCACGGGATTCAGTGCTGCTTCCCCAAGTCCCTTAGCTCCGAAGGGTCCTGTGGGCTCATGCGTGCTGGCGAATATTACTGTGAAGTCGTCTATCTTAGGTAGGTCTTGGGCAGTCGTGATCTTGTAGTCAGTTATAAATCCCCTGCACATTAACTCCCCTGTTTCTGGATCATAGGGCGTGTCCTCAAGAACTGCCATGCCCCACCCCTGCACAAATCCTCCATGGAGTTGCCCTGCAGCTAGGTCAGGGTTAATCACGGTACCGACGTCTGCGCCAGCAACCACGCGGACAGGCCTTACTCTACCTGTTTCAGTATCTACTTCTACTTCAACGAAGTAGACCGTATATGCTGGCGGGGAGTTTGTTGCCCTATAGGATACTACTGCCGCTATGGACCCCCAGTTCCTCTGCCATGCTTCACGCGCCACCTCACCTACGGTTATCTTCTTATCAGGCATTCCCTCGACATAGATGACTCCTTGACCCAACTCCTCGTCAGGTTTTATGCTCAGTGCTTCAGGATTCACTACATCACCTAACAGCCTGACAGCGTACTCGAGTAACTTCTTCTTAACCTCCCTCGCAGCCCTCCTAGCTGCTTCACCGCCAACGTAAGTACCCCTAGATGCGTGAGTACATACGTCATATACGGTGGTCTGCGTGTCTGCCCATATGATATTTATCTTTTCTAGTGGAACACCCAACTCCTCGGCAATGATCTTAGCATGAGCATCAAGGGATCCACCACCGTGGTCCTGTAGCGCTGTTATGTAGTCCACACTACCGTCCTCATTGATCTTTAATATACAGCCTGTGAAGTCTATTACCTCACCTGATATCCTGCCTCCTGCTCCTGAGGTATGGAATCCCCTGCCTAACCCAATACCTCTCCTAAACCTCCCTTTCTGCTCACCTGACCTAGGTCTATTGTACCAGCCGATTAGCTCGGCGCCCTTCTTGAGGAGTTCGGGCACTCCATCGCTTTTGACTATAGACTTAACTGTTGGTCCCTGTCCCCAGAATAGATCCCCTCTACCTACATAGTTCTTGAGCCTGAGTTCAATAGGGTCAATGCCTAATGCTTCAGCAAGCTCGTCAATGACGCTCTCAACTGCCCAGGTAATCTGAGGGTTCCCGTACCCTCTAAATGCGCATGCTGGAACCTTATTTGTATAGACTGCTATGCCCTTATACTTAATATTCTTCCACTTATACAGCGACACAAACCACCCAAGCAAACATCCCAGAAGTGGGTAGGCTTGGATCTGATGCCCTCCTATATCCATGATATTCTCTAATTCTCCAGCCAAGATAGTGCCGTCCTTTCTCGCAGCTACCTTAAGTCTGAAGTACATTTGGTAGGAGCTATGCTCATACATGTCTTCTTCTCTACTGAGAGCTATCTTTACTGGCCTACCAGCCTTGAGAGCAAGCGCTACAGCGACTAGGGTTACTAAGTTGGTTTGAATGCTGGAGCCGAATGAGCCGCCAATAGGTAACTTCTTAACATTGACCTTACTCATTGGTATGTCAAATACTTGCGATATCAGTATTCTAGTATTATGTATGGTCTGTGTGGTGGTCCACACGGTAATGCCTCCGTCCGGCTCCGGCTTTGCTACAGCGACCTTCGGCTCTAGCTGCATGTGGTACCTTCTGTTAGTCTTAAACGTTCTCTCAATAACCACGTCCGCTTCCTTAAACGCTTTTTCGACATCTCCCTCGCTGTAGTCCAGTCTGCAAGCCACATTATTCTTTACAGTAATTTCCTTACTACCGAAGAGTATCTTGTCATGTATTTTCGGCCTGCCGTCCTTCATGGACTCGAAAGGATCCAGCAGTGGTTCGAAGACCTCCCACTCAATCTTAATGGCCTCTACAGCCTTCTGGGCTAGCTCCTCGGTCTCAGCCGCAACAGCTGCCACATAATCCCCAACGTACTTAGGGTGATCTGTCAGTACCTCCCAGTCCTTATAATTAACTCTATCAGCACTCACTAACCTGATGTTAAACTTCTTTTTCGGTACATCCTTGAACGTAATGACAACAGCACCCATTTTTTCTGCTTCACTAACGTCAATGCTCTTAATTCTTGCATGCGGGTACGGGCTCTTCAGAATTCTGCCGTACAGCATACCCGGCAAGTAGATGTCGTACGCGTACCGCATCTGACCTGTTACCTTAGCTACGCCATCCTTCCTAGGAGTCCTCTTTCCTATATACCTAAATCCTTCCTGCTTTAGGGAACTGCTCGCCACCGATCCCACAAGTGTAGTGCGTTAGGGGAGGGAAAAATACTTTAATGAAAGTTTATGGTGTTATACAAAATTAAGTGTAATTACGTAGTCGTGAGGTAATCAGCATTGTCAACAACCTAGTGTTTAAGTTAGTGTTGCCGATGTGTCGAGGAATAAAGCTAACTTACTACTACAACCTATTTTAACTACTTACTTTAACTTGATCACGGTGTTATTGATGACGGGCTATGGAGGAAATGTCTTAGTTAGAGGTGGTACCTTAGTACTACCTGAGGGGCTGGTTAAAGCCGATGTCCTAGTAGAGGATGGTGTAATAACAGCTATTGGGAGGGGATTAAGTGCCCAAGGTGTTGATGAGAGAATAGATGCTAGCGGTAAGCTGGTCTTACCAGGCATTATAGACGAGCACGTCCACATGAGGGAGCCAGGACTAACGTATAAGGATAACTTCACAAATGGCACTAAAGCAGCAGCAGCAGGCGGCGTAACTACCGTGCTGGAAATGCCTAACACGCTCCCACCAGTAGATAGCAGGAAAGCATTTGAGGAAAAGAAAGCCTTACTGGAGCCTAAGGCGTATGTTGACTTCGGACTTTACGGGGTAATACACGACTCCAACGCAGATAATTTTGACGAGCTAGTTCATGCTGGTGCAGTAGGCTTTAAGATATTCATGGGTCCCACCACAGGCAACATCCCGTCACCAAGTGACGGAACTCTCTATGAAATACTCCTTAAGTCAGCTAAGTACGGTGTAACACTAGCGTTTCACGCAGAAAACTGGGACCTAGTAAAGCACTTCACCTCTAAGATCAGGTCGAGCGGGAGGAGTGACCCGAGAGCTCACTTGGAAGCCAGGCCGGTAATCTGTGAAGAAGAAGCTATTCAGAAGCTTATACTGTTCTCAAAGAAGACCGGAGGAAGAGTGCACATAGTACATATGAGTGCTGAGGAAGGTGTGGAACTACTAAGGCAGGCTATATTTGAGGGACTTAACGTTACTGGTGAAACGTGTCCGCACTACCTCATCCTAACGGCAGATGATTACAGTAAGTACGGAAACTTAATGAAGGTCAACCCACCAGTACGTGAGAAGCACCATCAGGATGCTCTATGGAAGGCCGTAAGGGAGGGAGTAATATGTGCCTTAGGCTCTGACCACGCACCACATACTAGGGAAGAAAAACTGAAGGAAGTCTGGAAGGCGTCAGCTGGCTTCACTGGCGTCCAGACATTTCTACCCTTAATGCTGGATCAAGCCCTAAGAGGTAAGCTCCCGCTAACTAAGATACCTGAATTAATGAGCGAGAATCCAGCTAAGCTCTTCGGTATGTACCCGAGAAAAGGAACCTTGAGAATAGGGTCAGACGGCGACTTAGTAATTGTTGACCCTAATAGTGAGACGGTCATAAGTGAGGAGAACTTATATGCCAAACATCCCGTCACCCCATTTATAGGGTGGAGACTGAAGGGAGTGGTGAAGTACACGATCCTGCGAGGGACGATCATAGCGGTTGATGGTAAAGTAGTGGGAGAAGCAAGGGGCAGGTGGGTAAGCAGAATACAGGTAGACAATTAATAATTACTATTAAGTAAAATAAAATCCAATTTTCCCCACAATTAATCAACTTATTCAATATACACGTTACCTAACCTCGTACATAATGACATTAAGCTAACCCTACCTACTAGCCTCTGAATTCATAATCGACAGCAAGCTTAAGATCCTTATCTGATTTCTTTAGGGTCACTAGGTAAAACCTCCCGTTAATCACTAACGTCTCAAGCACCACATAACCTTTCTTACCCAACTCATTAATTAAGTGCTGAATCCGTACCGGCGCGAACCCACACTCATAGATAGCTATGTTATTAAGGTCGGCACCCACGTCATCTGCAAGTTCCTTTAAGCTACTGAGTAATTCCTGTCTCAGATCAGGTGCTAGCTTATCCAGGTCAACTGCCCGCAACACTATCAGCCTAATTAATCACCAAGCAAAGACTTAAATTTTTATTTCCTTAATTACTAAAGTACCGTGCCCCATGAAGCACAGTCCTGTACTACTATGAGGATGTGCAATATCTCAAATAAGTACAATATAATTACATGTAAGTATTTATATTTATGTTAGTTGAATTTAGTAATGTAAAAAGTAATTGTAAATTCCTCCTCAAGTTATTTTTCCACTAGTTATCAAGTGTATTCAATGATAAGGTTTATTTTTGGGCGGCGGAATTACTACCCGAGTTCAGGTGAAATCATGGCCTCGATAGAGGACCCATATGTACTAATAGATAAGTGGCTTAGGGCTAAGGAATTCATCGTTGTCGGTAAGGGCGTGGCAAGGACTGACGCATTCGAGAAAGCCTTAGGTAAAGCAAAGTATGTTGAGGACTACTTCCAATCGGGCATCCTGTTTATAAAGCAGGTGCTGAGTACTGAGCCTCACGCCAGAATAAAGGGAATTAATGTAGAGGAAGCACTGAGGAAGCCTAAGGTTGTTAGGGTTATCACCGCATCGGACATACCCGGTGAGAATCAGGTAGGGTATGCACTACCTGATCAACCCCTGCTAGCAGAAGGTAAGGTGAGGTTTCATGGCGAGGTAGTCGCACTGGTTGTTGCTGAGGATATAGATGCGGCTTTAGAAGCTAGTGAGTCCGTACGTATTAATTACGAACCACTTCCGCACATCTTAGACCCGCTTGAGGCTCTACAGCGCAAGGACGTCCTAGTTCATGAAGAGGTAGGTAGTAACATAGCATTCAGGACACGAATTAGGAAGGGTAATGTTGAAGAGGGCTTCAGTAAAGCGGACGTTATTGTTGAGAACGAGTACAGAACACATCACCAGGACCATCTGTACCTAGAGCCTGAGGGAGCCTTAGCTATTCCGGGATTAGATGGTAGACTAACTGTAATAACAGCTGCTCAGTACCCACACCTAGCTCAGTCAATTATAGCGCGGGTACTGGGTGTGCCAGCAAGTGACATTAAAGTCATAGTACCGTACATGGGCGGTGGCTTCGGCGGTAAGGATGATGAAGGTCCGCTCACGGCTGCTAAAGCAGCTCTAACAGCCTATCTAACGGGCCGGCCTTCATTCATATTGTACACTAGGGAAGAATCCATGAGAACGCATCCGAAGAGAGAGGCAACAATAATCAAGTATAAGTCTGGTGCTGCAAGAGACGGTAAATTGACAGCCATAGATGTAACAATAATTCACGATACCGGTGCATACGCTAATAGAGGACCCTTCATTCTGTGGAGAGCTACCGTGCATGCTTCTGGCCCGTACCACGTGCCACACGCTAAGGTGGATGGATACTGTGTATATACTAATAAGGTGTACCAAGGTTCATTCAGAGGGTTCGGTAACCCATCAGTTCAATTTGCTGCTGAAGCTCAGATGGATGAGTTAGCTAGGAAGCTGGGCATGGATCCGGTTGAGTTTAGATTAAGAAATATGTTGAGGCCCGGACTGACAACAATTACTAATCAACTACTAGATCATTCAGTAGGTATTGCCGATGCTGTCGAGCAATTAGCTAAGGTGTCAGGGTGGTACAGCAAGAGGAGGGAGTACGGTGTCAGTACTGGTAGATTTAGGAGAGGGATCGGGATAGGTGTTGCGTGGCATGGTATTAGTACTAGCAGAGGCGTTCCTGACTGGTCTAATGCCTACATTAAGATAGATAAGGATGGCTCAGTCACCGCTTTCACTGGAATAGTTGAGATGGGTCAGGGCTCGCCAACATCATCCCACAGACAGATAGTAGCTGAAGTACTTGGTGCACCCATCGAGAAGATCAAGGTCACATTCGGTACTAGCGATGCTCCGGACGGCGGAGCAACACACGCATCTCGAGGAACCAGTATTGGAGCTATTGGAGTACTTGTTGCTGCCGCAAAAATACGTGAACGCCTTAATAAATTAGCATCAGAGCTTCTTAACTGCTCACCTGACGAGGTAGTGATTAGGGAGGGCAAAGTATATGTGAGAGGCGATGTAGAAAGGTCGATAACATGGGAGGAACTCATCAAGCATGCTTACTCCCGCGGCGTTGACTTATCAGCTACTGGCTACTTCTTCCTGCCTAAAGGAAAGTTTGATGACACGGTGGGGCAGGGACAGGCCTACCCTGCATTCAGCTATGTTGCAATGATCGCTGAAGTAGAGGTAGACACCGAAACTGGTAAAGTGCGTGTTCTCAAGGTCTGGCCAGCGCTGGCTGCAGGTAGGATAATTAATCCTCAGCAGGTTGAGGGACAGATAGAGGGTGCTGCAGTTCAGGGTATGGGATACGTACTCATGGAGCAGCTTGTGTTCGATGATAAAGGAAGACTACTTAATCCAGACCTAACAGACTATGTAGTACCTACAGCACTAGATGTGCCTGAGATAGCAAAGCCAGTATATGTCGAGGACCTGTTTAAGTATGGGCCATTCGGTGCTAAAGGTGTTGGTGAAATGGCGCTAATACCTGCTCCTGCAGCAATAGCTAATGCTGTTTCCCATGCGCTGGGGGTAAGGATAACTAAGTTACCAATAACGCCTGAGGCTGTGTACTTCGAAGTAAAGAAGCATGGATTAATTAAGTAAGGTGGGGTGGATCTTATGTTCTACCGGATACCTAAATTCAATTACTATAGGGCTAGTACGTTAAATGAAGCACTAGACCTCGTAAGCAGTTTAAACGACTTTAAGGTGCTTGCGGGCGGTACGGACCTAGTAATAGATCTTAAGGTCAGGAGGTACACAGTAAAGAATGTAGTTGATATATCAAGAATTAAAGAACTAGACTATATTGCTGATGATGGAGATAGAGTGAGAATAGGTGCATTGACTAAGTTACAGTCAATAGCTGATTCACCCATAATTAGGGAGAAAGCCCCTGTACTAGCTGATGCTGTTAGGGAAATGGCGTCATGGCAGATCAGGAATGTAGCTACGATCGGTGGGAACTTATGTAATGCCTCACCAGCAGCAGACACAGCACCACCGCTCTATGTGCTTAATGCCACCTTGAGATTAGTAAGTAAGGAAGGGGAGAGAGAAGTACCGATTACGGAGTTCTTCTTGGGGCCTAGGAAAACAGCGTTAAGAAGCAGAGAATTACTTAAGGAAATAGTAATTCCTCATGAACCTGACTGCGGCGCGAGCTTCCTAAAACTGGGTAGGAGGAATTCATTTACATTATCAGTAGTTGCTGTTGCCACACTAGTTAAGGTAGATAAAAATAAGTTCGCAGACGTTAGGATAGCCCTCAATTCAGTAGCTCCAACACCCGTCAGGGCCAGGAAAGCAGAGGAATGCCTTAAAGGTAAAGAGATAAGCCTTAACAATATTACAGAAGCCGCGAAGTTAGTACTACATGACATTTCCCCCATAAGCGACGTTAGGGCATCAGCCGAGTATAGGAAGGACATGTCTGTAGTACTTACGAGGGACTCCTTAATTAAGTCACTCGAACGCGTAGGTATCAAGGTTTAGAGGTGATGTATGTGAAGGTCTCATTTAAACTCAATGGAGAAGACGTAACCGTAGATGTCGAACCAAACGAGATACTACTGGATACTCTTAGACTCAAGCTAGGGATTAAGAGCGTGAAGAGAGGCTGTGAAAGAGCAGAGTGCGGTGCCTGTACTGTGCTGCTTAATGGCTCCCCTGTGTACTCATGCACGTTATTAACCGTACAGATTGACGGCATGGAGGTAAGGACATTGGAGGGTATTCAGGACACACCTGAAGTAAAAGCACTTGTCAGCAAATTTGTTGAAGCAGGAGCTGTACAGTGCGGTTTCTGCACACCAGGTTTCATAGTGACTGCTTACGCATTGATAAAGAAAGGCGTTGAACCCACTCCAGAGAACATAAAGAAGGCACTTGAGGGTAACATCTGTAGATGCACTGGTTATAAAAAGATAATAGAGGCCGTGACTAAAGCTGTAGAATCAATAAAATAACCACGTTTTTCCCATAATTTCCTTGCTTAAACTTAAACATAACAGTGAAATATTATGGCACAAATGAAAGAGTTTTAACCTAATTATATTATCGAGTGGTTGTTATAAAAGTAAATTAAATATTGTGACTTCAGGTTAATTTTACTTTTACCTATATTTAATTTAGGTTGACATAGGAAAATTTATTTAGGTAACTGGAAAAAACTTCATCTGTGGTGTTACAAATGAAAAACCTTCACCGAGGAGTTTCCAAGGCTGTTATTGCAGCATTAATAGTTGTTATAATCGTAATCGCGGGTATTGCAGGGTACCTAGCTACGAGACCGACGCCGACACCTACCACAACACCTACTACCTCGCCGACACCAACGTCAACAACCCCCACAGCCACAACAACATCAACACCCACCGAAACAACACCTACTACAACCACACCAACGGTTACGAAACCCAAGATCAAGGAGGTCGTCATAGGTCTTATAGAGCCTTTAACAGGCTCACACGCTGTATTCGGTATTGAGGCTAAGCAGGCTGCTGAGCTAATGATCGACATAATAAACAATGAATTAGGCGGCATTAAGTCACTTGGTGGTGCAAAACTAAAGTTAGTCATTGAGGATGCAGGTGAGAGCCCCGATACGTCTAAGCTAGCTGCTGAGAAGCTGATTTCTGAGCACCATCCGACAATAATTCTCGGAGCCTACATAAGTAGATTAACTGCAGCAGTAGCTGAGGTGACAGAGAGAAACAAGATTATATTGGTTATGGACGGCTTAGTCGACAGTCTAACCGAGCAGGGCTGGAAATATGTGTTCAGGGCTGCACCTAAGGCGAGTGCGCACGGCAAGTCTGCTGTTGACTTCATAATGGATATGGCTAAGAAGAAAGGAATCGAGATCAAGACTGCTGTCGTAATGAATGAAGACTCCATATTCGGTCAGTGCGTAGCTAAGGGAGCTGTGGAAGAATTTGAGAAATATGGTGTCAAGGTACTAGAGCATATTCAGTACCCATATGACATTAGTGATGCAACACCACTGGTAACAAAACTTAAGAACCTCAACCCTGACGTGGTGGTCTCATGTCCATACTTCCATGATGGTGTGCTAATAGCTAAGACAGCTCAACAGATGGGCTTTAAGCCAGTATTCTTCGCTGGTGCAGGTGCGTGTGGCTACGTTGATCCGGACTCCATTAAAGCTGCTGGCAAAGCCGTTGAATGGTACACAAATACGTACAGCTTCAACCCGTACAGACCGACGGAGTGGTGTAAGAAAGTAGTCAAGATGTTTGAGGAGAGGTACGGTAAGCTACCGACTGAGGCTGGAGGAATAATATTCTACTCAGTAGCTGTAGTCTACGAAGCGCTAGAAAAAGCTGGTGAGATGTTCCCAGATGACCCACTCAACCCAGATAACCTGAGAGCAGCATTCCTAGCATTAGATCTAACAGATGAGAACAGCATCGCAGCACAGCTATACCCGACTGGGCACATAAAGTTTGCTGAGAACGGTGATAACATCTACGCTGGTACTGCCGTACTGCAGGTACAAACCATTGAAGGGTCACTAATGCCTGTCATGGTATGGCCTGAGCCGCAGCCTGGTGTAGAACCCGTATTCCCAAGACCAGATTGGCCTAGCGCATCAGGCTAAAATAACTAATCAAATTAAGACATGAGTCCATGGAAATAATAAAACTTTAAAAAATGTTTTTAACTAAATAATTACTGCTCATAAATTCCTTCAAGAAATAATCTTTAATGGAGACCTAAATAAAAAGAGGGAAGGAGTAATGTACTGGAAGGAATACATTTTTATTTCCAGAGGTTACACAAATACCGAGGTGCTATAATGGCAGTGGACCCGGTATTGCTGGCGCAGAGCGTCATAAATGGGGTACTTAATGGTCTGCTATATTCTCTAGCTGCTTTAGGTCTAGCACTAATATTCGGTGTTATGGACATCAT
>JAGGTW010000126.1 GCA_021163585.1 Desulfurococcales archaeon
AGATCTGTGAAGGAAGTACCCTAACCTTCTCACGTAAGCATCAACTCCAATACATAAAATTAAGGCAACATTCTTATAAGGTAAGCCATTAATAAGAATTAACATGAGATGTCAATTACTACTTGTTAAGTATTAGGTAATACACTACACGGCCTGCTTTAAAGAATTAAGAGGTCATCTACTAGCTGATTTCAGCTCCACAAGTTTACCTGCAATAAGCCTCAGGACTTCATTCTTACTCAACATGCTGTTCTCGCGCAGTAACACTTTTATACATCCCTTACTGCTATGCCACATTCTAGGATATTTCTTATCTTCATATACTTCACAGTCAAAGTTTAATTCCCTGCATACATCAATAAGATCCTTTATTGTAGGATGAGGTATGGCTTGGTGTTTGGGCACCCTTCTGCCCAATCTACGGGGTAATGTAGAGTCAAAATACTCGGGCCAAATTATTAATTCTTTCGGCATACGTAACCCGGTGTTTTCTTGATTTAACTGAGCTACTTATTATGTTATTTTTAGATACAGTGAAGAAATTGTAGTATGTTTAGCTCTACTCGCCCTCTGCTGGCTTAGTGAGTACAGCATTCACTACCCCGTCCTGACCGGGTCTTGAAGTGACTTTAGCAAGGCCTAACTCGGTCTCGATTAGTGTTCCTTTAGTTATGATCCCACGCCTGGCGTATTCTCTATTCGCGGGTGTTCTGACAACCTTCAAAATCTTAACTCTCTTTGTTATGCCTTCGCTCGGGTCAGTGACATTTGCGTATGCGGTCTTCTTAACTCTGATTTTTACGTCACCACCCCTAACCCTCTGTACAGTAATTCTCTCACTATTAGACAGCATGGTTAGTGTGGGGAACCTGCCTAATTCGTACTTTCTCTTTTTTCTGTGGGGCCTCCTTCTTCCTCCAGTGATTTTTCTGAAATCCTTTCCTTGGTAAACACTCATTCACTCCTACCCAGAGGGGCTATATGATAGCATTCCTTAAAAGTTTTCTTAAGTAGTGGGGAGAGGGAGTATGAGAGGCAGTGTGTACTCAAAAGAAATCGCCGCACTACTGAGGAGGCTTGGCGGCATTTTAAGCTTTGTACTTAAGCCGATCTACAAAATCTATGAGGCTTGGCTTTACTCGCAGATATACCTCGGACCCATGCCCAAGCATGTAGCAATAATTCCTGACGGGAACAGGAGGTGGGCTAAGAACTTAGGGTTAGAACCTGTGGTGGGTCACAGTGTAGGTTATGAAAAATTAAGAGAGGTATTAGGCTGGTTATGGGACTTAAATATTAAAGTAGTTACACTGTATGCTATGTCTTACGAGAATTGCATAAAGCGGTCTATCGAGGAAAGAGCAAATATATTCAAACTAATATCCGACGGCATTGACGAGCTGCTTCGCGGGGAGATCGACAAAAGAAGAATCAGGGTTAAGTTTTTTGGTAGATTTGAACTACTACCTGAAGAACTAGTAGATAAGATTAAGAAGATAGAAGAGTACAGCAGCAGATACTGTGACAGGTACCTCAATGTGGCTATATGCTACGGGGGGAGACAAGAGATCATAGATGCCGTAAGGAGGTTAGCTGTTGACGTAGAAAAGGGGAAGGTTAAATCAAATGAAATATATGATAATGTATTTAGAAGGTACCTCTATACTTCGCATTTGTGCAGTGATGGACTAGAGGAGCCAGACCTGGTCATTAGGACTTCCGGAGAGTTAAGAATAAGCAACTTCCTGTTATGGCAAATAGCTTACAGTGAACTATACTTCTGCGATGTTTATTGGCCTGAATTCAGACGAATAGATCTGTGGAGAGCTATTAGGTCCTACCAAAGACGTGAGAGAAGATTTGGTAGGTAGAATTTCCCTAAGCTAATAAGCTAAATAATTATTCTCAAATAACTTACTAATACGGTCGTTACTTCAATCCTACATCAAATTTCGCTCACCAATTCGTACTCTATGTTGAGGCTTTCTAATGCTTTCGTAATCAATTCCTCATCTACTCTTTTATCGAAAATTATGGTTACCTTCTTTACATCATTCTTAGTAAGTTTGATTTTATCTATTACCACCTTACCTCGAATTAGGTCATTTTCTGATTTTCTCGGGGCTATATAGTCTTTAAATTTCTTTTTCATCATTTCGTAGAAGACATCGAAATTTTCAATGATTCTCAAAGCGTCTACTACATCGTTTGTGTTCTTACCGCCGACATCTCTTAGATATTTTAACAGTTTGAGGGCGTTATCAGCATCAACCTCCAGTTTTATGTAACCGAATAATGTTTTTGTTATTTTGACGACACACATGAAATTAGTCACCTTGTAGGATATACTTGTTCGGATACGTAATTAAGGTTTAGTTTAAATTTGAATATAAAGAGATAGACTTGGTGGAGATTGGTGTTTAAGGTAACTTATCCTGATGGTAGTAAATTAAAGAAGCTTATGCAGGGGGCGCTGAAGCCTCTCAGTGACGTTCCTATAGCTGTAAGTGAGGGTGAGTTACTCATTAGGGCCCTGAGTCCGGACAAGAACCTACTGGTCGAGATCACAATACCTCAGTCAGCCTTTGACGCGTTTGAGGTGTCCGGGGAATCCAACATAACAGCAGAGAGGGACCAACTTCTTAAGGCTATTAGGCGCGCTACGAAGAGGGACACCGTAACTCTCAAATATGAAGAGGGTTCTAGGCAGATGACGGTTGTGTTATCGAATAGCAGGACAGGGGCTGAGAGGTCGTACATGATAGACATTATGGAGGCTGGGAGAGAACCTGTTCAGTCACTTCATCTCGAATTGCCTGTAAAGTTTCAGGTTGCTAGTGATGACTTCAGAAAGATAGTGAGGGATGCTAAACTTGTGGGGGAGGAACTAGAGTTTATTTACAAGGAGGGCAGTATAGAAGTTATATCAAGGTCTGAAAGTAAGGAATTCAGGCAGACCTTAATGCTTGACAAGCCGCTCTATAGTCTTGAGTCCAAGGAATCTATGGTGACGAGTAAATATGACCTAGACTTGTTGAGGTCGATATCAGCATCTTTTGATGTAGCAGATATAGCGTTAGTAGAGTTCGGTGCTGGTCTGCCTATGAAAGTTACGCTGTCTGTTGAGGACGGTTCGAAGGTGGTGTTCTGGATAGCTCCTAGGGCTTGATGACAGATAACCGCAGAATAAACTTCTTCCTGCCTGCGTCAGGGATTTTAAGTATGATACCTTCTCTAATTAGTTGAGAGATCATCTTACGTAAAGTTTTAGCATCTACATTAATGTTCTTGCTCGTGAGCAGGCAGCTTATCAGCTCATCAGACGTTGAAGTACCTAATTCATTAAGAAGTCCTATAATAGTGTTTCTTAATTCATCCTCCTTCATACGTCTCACTCCACAGATAAAATACGGCGAACCACGCACCCTAACATACTATCAGCCGGGGTATTCCTCTCCTCACTTACAACGTCAGGGGATAGGGCACTCATCACTGTACCAACTTTATTAGTTAAGCTAAGCAATATAAAAAGTAGCTGTGGGTGAACGCTAATGAGTAATATAGAGTTGGAACTAATTGAGGAGTACGTATACGCTGGCCAGCATAGGTTTAGATTTAAAGTAAAGAACACAAGCATAATACTGAATGTAGCAGCGGATAATTTAGATGAGGGCGTGAAAAAAGCTATTGAAATAGTAAACAAGCTTGGACTTCTTGAAGAAAGCATGTAAAAAGCAGACATTATGGTGGGGCCGCCGGGATTTGAACCCGGGACCACCAGCGTTCCGGGCGGGGATTACTCCCCAGGCTGGCATCCTAGCCAAGCTAGACGACGGCCCCATACCCACAACTCTCTAACTCTAGTATCTTAAATACTTAATCTATCAGGTCCTATAGTATTAGTGTGGGCAGATGGATCTACTAAGAATTTAACATTAAGCGTTATTACCGTGATATTTAATGTGTAATTTTGGGCTATCATATGATTAGATTATTTATAGGGGTGGAAATAGAGGACGCGAATGTACTTAAGAGAATAATCGAAATTAGGGACCAGGTCGCTGCCTGCGGTAGAAGTAGGGGTGTTAAGGTAGTTGAGGATGAGAACATACACTTAACTCTCAGGTTCATAGGTGAAGTACCGGAGGCTTTACTACCGTCAATAGAGAAGTGCTTGGATTCCTGTACATCAATTAAGAAGTTCAGGGTCCTGATTAAAGGTATTGGGACTTTCCCTAACTTCTCTAGGCCGAGGGTCGTATGGGTGGGTATAGAGAAAGGAGTTAGCCAGCTGAGACAAATGCGTAAAGTAATAGATAACTGCTTAAGGGACATAGTGAAGCCTGATAGACATGAATTTACGCCGCACATAACGATAGCTAGAATTAAAGGTAGTATAGACCGAGACTGCCTTCTTTCCATAATTAGGGAGAATAGAGACCTAGTACTAGGGCAGTATACAGTTACTTCAGTTAAGTTGAAGAGAAGCATTCTCCGTCCGCAGGGCCCGCTATACATTGATTTAAAGACTGTTAAATTAGGTGATTAAGATAACTTGCGGTAAAGGCTCCAGTCCAATATCAAGTAAGAGCATCTTACACACGGTAGTAGAGTTCGTTAGAAGTGAAATTAAGCCTACTAAGGAGGAACTGGACAAGGCGATGAACTTTTTCAAGGAATTAAGGGAAATAATAGAGTCATCACTTAAACTCGGGCATGACTTCAAAGTAGAGCTCGAAGGCTCTCTAGCTAAGGGCACGTGCTTAAGAGGTGAGATGGATTTAGACGTATTTATACTCATAAAAAATGATATGATAAGTAGTGAGTGGATAAAGAGTAAAGTTATAGATCCACTAACTACAGCGCTCTCCAGACATTACAGGGTAAGGTTACGTTACGCAGCCCACCCCTACATTCACGTAGTACATGAAGAAGGAATAGAAGCAGATATAGTTCCTGCATATTGGGCAGGAGATATTAAGGAAATAAAGACCTCAGTTGATAGAACACCATTTCACACCAAATTCATTATTAATACTCTTACCGAGGAGCAGAAAGATGAGGTTCGACTACTCAAAAAATTCTTTAAAGGAATAGGGGTTTATGGAGCCGAAATAAAGGTAGAGGGATTCTCAGGATACCTCTGCGAGTTACTAATTATTAAGTACGGTAGCTTCATAAATACTTTAAAATTCATGTCTAAGTGGAGGGCACCACAAGTAATAACTTTGGGTAATGTAAGTAAGTACGAGCTGAATACGCTTCTCAAATTATTTGGGGAGAACCCACTGATATTCCCCGACCCCGTGGATCCAAGACGAAATGCAGCGGCCTCCGTCTCGAAGCGCTCGATGGGCTTGGCTGTTGTAGCATCAAATTGTTTTCTGGAAAACCCGAGTAGCGGGTTCTTCTGTCCCAGTAAGAGAGCACTGAGTATTGAGGAATTAAGCAAGTATATCGATGAGACTAAACGCTGTATTTCATATATAGTTCTTAGGATTGATAGTGAACTATCACCCGATGTTTTGTGGGGTGTTCTTAAGAAATTCTTAAGGAAGGGTGAAAACATTATTTCTCAGTTTAGCTTCAGGGTTATTGACTCGAGGGTGTGGTGTGATGAAGTAAAATATGCCGTGATATTTTATGAAACGGAGTTGTGCGGGCTAAGTAGGTACAGACTGCATGAGGGACCGCCACCGTACGTGAAGATAGACCTAAGAAAATTCATCAGTAAGTACTTGAATAGCGCCTCCTTCGGACCGTGGGTCGGTAATGATGGTAGGCTTTATGTCTTACGTAAGAGAAGGTATATAGGAATAACTGATGTGTTACTCAATGAGGTACTCAGTAAGTTGCCGAAGAATTTCTCTGTTATTGATGTGTTGGTAAATACGCTATCTAGATTTCCGAGGGACTTACTGCGCAATGAAGAATTTACTTACTGGCTTACTGAAACTATTCTTAAGGTTCCTCCATGGATGTCATTAGGCTGTAAGAGCGG
>JAGGTW010000086.1 GCA_021163585.1 Desulfurococcales archaeon
AATGAAGTCATATTTACGGAGAGGTTCACCAAGGATGAGTTCACAGGTGAGTCAGGTGAGCGCTCAGAAGAATCAACCTGAGGTCAACATAGGTGTCGTAGGTCACGTCGACCACGGCAAAACAACATTAGTTCAGGCAATAACAGGTGTGTGGACCGCGCGCCACTCAGAAGAGCTCAAAAGAGCAATGACTATCAAGCTGGGTTACGCTGAAGCAGACATATACGAGTGTAGAGAGCTACCGGAGCCAGATAGATTTGTATCTGATCCGAGCAGGTGCGGGAGTGAGGTGAGCTATAGAAGAAGCATTTCATTCGTTGACGCACCAGGACATGAGGTACTAATGGCTACGATGCTCTCTGGCGCGGCCCTAATGGATGGTGCAATACTTGTTGTAGCTGCTAATGAGCCGTGTCCGCAGCCTCAAACTAGAGAGCACTTCGCGGCACTCGACATTATTGGTGTTAGGAATTTAGTGGTAGTTCAAAATAAAGTTGACGTAGTATCAAGGGAAGAGGCCGTGAAGAACTATAATCAGATAAAGGAGTTCCTCAAAGGGACATGGGCTGTGGACGCCCCGATAATACCTGTGAGCGCACTTCACAAGGTAAATGTCGATGCAGTGATAATGGCTATAGAGAAGTTCATACCGACGCCCGAAAGAGATCTGTCATCACCACCTCTAATGTTCGTTGTCAGGTCTTTTGAAGTAAATAAGCCCGGCACTCAACCCAACGAGCTTGTAGGTGGTGTAGTAGGCGGCTCCCTGCTGCGCGGTGTTCTCAGAGTAGGTGATGAAATCGAAATAAAACCTGGCATCAGGAGGGAGAAGGGAGGTCGGGTGGTTTATGAACCACTGACATCAGAAGTGGTTAGTATCAGGTTTGGGACACGGGAGTATGATGAGGCTAGACCGGGAGGTCTTGTTGCTATAGGCACCAAGTTAGACCCCGCATTAACTAAGGCAGACAGACTAGTCGGCAATGTACTAGCTAAGGCAGGAACCTTACCAGATCCTCTTTCAACCGTGAGTATTGAGTATAAGCTCATGGAGAGAGTAATAGGTACTAGAGAACTTATTAAGGTGCAGCCACTAGCCAAGGGGGAGAGGATAATGCTTACAGTAGGTGCGGCAGTCACATTAGGAGTAATTACTAAATTAGGCAGAGATAGGATGGAGCTTATGTTGAGGAGACCTGTAATTGCCTGGAAAGGAATGAGGGCGGCAATCAGCAGGCAGGTCTTAGGGCGCTGGAGGCTCGTGGGCTGGGGGAAAGTAGTAGACTAGATGATAGAGTAGGTATGCATGGCTAAGGGTGTAGCCAATAAAGCGAAGAAATGTAGGGTTATTCTTGATACTAGCGTGCTACTGATGGTGTATGAAGGAGTAGATGTAATTGAGGAAATAGAGAATTCATTGGGTATCAAGTGTGAGTTCTTAATTCCCTCAGCAGTTATTAGCGAACTCGTAAGGCTGAGGAAACAGAAAACTGGGTGGAGGGGCAAAGCAGCAGCCGTAACGCTACAGTACATTGAGGGCAGAGCTAGTGAACTCAAGCTACCTCCCAATATGAATTATCGTACAGCTGATGACGTGATAGTTGACATAGCTAAGAATTTTAGGGACAAATTCATCTATGCGACAGTAGATAAGGAGCTGAAGCAGAGGTTAAGGGGGCTTAACGTACCAATACTTACGTGGTGGTTTGGAAGGCGAAAATTCACTATCGTAGCTTGATAATACTTAAAAATAGAGTTCATAAACCATATAGTTGGTTCTGGTGGTAGAATGTTCAGGCTGATTGAAATTGAAGACATAATTAGGGTTCCTCCAGATAGGTTCGGTGAGGAACTGGAGAGGATAGCGTACGAGCAACTCAGGGAGAGATACATAGGGAGAGTTGACAGAGACTTAGGATTAGTTATAGCTATAACTAATATTAGAGTGGAGCCTGAGGGTGTTATTCTGCCAGGTGACGGTGCAACATACCATAAGGCTAGAGCTGACTTCATTACGTACTACCCAGTAAACAATGAGGTTGTTGAGGGTGAGGTTGTGGATGTCAAGAAGATAGGAATATTTGTTAACATAGGTCCTATAGATGCCTTCGTACACGTATCGCAGATAACAGACGACAGGATGGTATATGATGAGGCTAGAGGCGCGCTGATAGGTGAGGAGACCAAGCTGACTATAGGCAGGGGTGATGTGGTTAGAGGAAGAATAGTTAATGTGACGATAGCACCGCCAGCACTCATAAGAGTTGGCATGACGCTCAGGCAGCCAGCCATGGGTAAGATTAAGGAGGGGTTAGGTAGTGCCAGCTAGGAGGAAGTACTCAAAGTTGTTTAAGGCATGCATTAAGTGTAAGTACTTAGTGCCCTTAGATACACCTAGGTGTCCTGTCTGCGGCTCAGAGAACTTCACTGAGAACTGGTCAGGTATTGTAATCGTGGTCGATATGGAGAAGTCAGACATAGCTAAAATGCTGGACATTAAGGTCCCAGGAAGGTACGCAATAAGGCTCGGTACCTAACCTAATTAACTGCGCAAATAGAGGAAGTTAAGAGTTAAATTTTGTTCATAACTAAAATAGGAGTAGGTGAAAGATGCATGCAGGAACAGGAGATAAAGGCATTAAGGACTGCAAACCTCCCAGGAGCTGCAGTACTCTACGTGATAAGGGAGAGGGATAATAAGGTAATTGGTAGGCTGGAAGTATACTGCATAATAACACATGTAGGTAGGGGGACACCCTCACGTAAGGAACTAATAGAGGTTATGTCATCATTGTACTCTAAACCTCCCGAACTAGTAGTTGTTAAATACATTAGGAGTGACTACGGTATAGGGAGATCACGTGTCAAAGTACATATTTACGAAAGCGTTGAAAGGCTGAAGAGCTTTGAACCTGAGTACATACTTAAGAGACTAAGGGTGAGCTAGTATGGCATGGAGGCATAAGCTCTATGATTATAATTACGAGAAAGGTACAATTAAGTTGAAGAACAAGATATGCCCTAAATGTGGTAGGGTCATGGCATTTCATAAGCAACCTGTGCCACGTTGGCACTGCGGCTATTGCAGCTATGTTGAGTATGTTAGAAAGTAAATAGGTTGTTTCATTAATGAAGACTATAGTACTTGGTGTAGAATCAACAGCGCATACTTTTGGTGTAGGTATAGTTAAGGAGCGCGAGATCATAGCCGACACCAGATATAGATATGAGCCAGAGAAGGGCGGCATACACCCTAGAGAAGCGGCCTTATACTTCATGAATATAGGGCCCAGTGCTATTTCAGAAGCGCTGAGGTCCGCAGGGATAAGTGCGAGGGACTTGACGGGTGTAGCCGTAGCCTTAGGGCCTGGGCTAGGCCCGTGTCTAAGGGTAGGTGCCACCCACGCTAGGGCGATGGCTGCCTACCTGAACAAACCACTTATCCCAGTAAATCACGCAGTAGCACATATAGAGGTAGGTAAGTTAGTTACGAACGTCAAGGATCCGCTAATCGTTTATCTTTCAGGCGGTAACACATTAATCGCTGCATTTAATGAAGGGAGATACAGGGTCTTTGGTGAGACGCTCGATATAGCCTTAGGAAACTTCATGGACACCTTCGTGCGTGAGATCGGATTGGCACCTCCTTATGTAGTAAACGGTGTGCACCAGCTAGACAGGTGTGCTGAGGAGGGTAAGGAACTGATTGACTTACCGTACGTTGTTAAAGGTCAGGATGTTTCATTCTCAGGGCTATTGACGGCAGCACTCAGGGCAGTCAGGAGAGGTGTACCAACCGAGAACGTGTGTTATAGCGTCAGGGAGATAGCGTACTCAGCAATAGTCGAGGTCTCAGAGAGGGCTTTAGCACACACTGGTAAGAAGGAGGTACTAGTTGTTGGTGGTGTAGCAGCTAGCAAGTACTTGAAGGAGAAGTTTGAGGCCATGACAGGCTCTCGGGGGGTCGAGTTAGCTATTGTGCCACCAAAATACGCAGTAGATAATGGGGTCATGATTGCGTGGACAGGCCTGCTCGCATTTAAGTCAGGTATTACTGTAGAGCCCGAGAGAGCGTATGTCAGGCAGAGGTGGAGGCTGGATGATGTTGACATCCCGTGGTTTGGGCAGTGAGTTAGAGGTATTAGCTGTTGGTGCTGAGGCAGTCTTACTGAAAGGATATTTCTTGGGTATTAAGTCTGTATACAAGGTTAGGGTACCTAAGCCGTATAGGAACCCCAAATTAGACCTTAAGGTGAGGCGGGAGCGCACGTTAGCAGAGGCTAAGCATATGATTTCAGCTAGGAGGGGAGGCGTAAATTCTCCCTATATTCTCTTAGTAGATCCCGACGCAGGAGTAATAGTTATGGAGTATATAGAGGGTGACCTACTCAGGAACATACTCAATAGTTTACCTGAGTGTAAGGCATGTACACTTCTAGAGCACATCGGTATAATGACTGGGAGGCTACATAATGAAGGAATAGTTCATGGAGACCTGACAACTTCAAATATCATTGTATGTAGGTGCATCGGTAAGCCCTATCTTATTGACTTCGGACTAGCAAGAGCTAGTGAGGATATCGAGGATAGAGGTGTTGATGTGCACCTATTCCTGCGCTCGCTGGAGAGCGCCCATTTTAGAGTTAAGGATATGGCTTTCAGATGTTTTCTTGATGGATACGGGAAGGTAGTCGGTGAAGAGAACTTAACTAAAGTTGTAAATAAGGTTAAGGAGATAAGGCTGAGGGGTAGGTATGTTGAAGAGAGGAGAAGACATTATTAAGGTACGCGTAATCACTGAAAATGAGGGTAAGGCTAAAGAGTTCATAGAGCTGGGCAGGGCTTTTGGAATAAGTGTTGAGATAATTAGGGCACCTAAAATCGAAATACAATCAGAGGACCTAAGGGAAATAGCTATGTACTCAGCTGTTAACGCATTAACGTATGTTAAAGACCGTGTGATTGTTGAGGATGCAGGCTTATTTATAGATGCATTGAACGGTTTCCCAGGTCCATACAGTAGCTACGTCTATAGGAAGTTGGGTGTGAAAGGGATACTTAAAATCATGGATGGCGTCAGTAACAGGAAGGCATGTTTTAAGTCGGTAATAGCTTACGCAGCACCGGCTGGGTCTGTGAAGATCTTTGAGGGAGTGGTATATGGTAGAATAGCTCTTAATGCCAAGGGTCGGGAAGGTTTCGGGTTCGACCCCATATTTATTCCTGAAGGAGAATCAAGAACTTTTGCTGAGATGAGTGTGTGGGAAAAGAACAAGTACTCGCATCGTGCTAGAGCTTTCAAAAAATTAGCTGAGTGGTTGCGAACAGCTTTTAAAGCCTCAGATACTCATACGTGATAGGGAGGTTTAGTAATGAATAAGGGTAAGAAAAAAGGACAGTCGCACTCGACGAGACCCCCAGTAACAGTAGCACCTAAGTGGGTTCAGTACTCACCAGAAGAAATAGAGATGATAATAGTTGAGCTGGCGAAAAAAGGCTATACACCGTCGATGATAGGCATTATCCTAAGAGACCAGTATGGAATACCGCTCACGAGACCTGTCTTGGGAGTTAAGCTGCAGAAAGTACTTGAAAAATACGGCATAACGCTCTCGATACCTGAGGATCTATATCACTTAATGAAGAGAGCGATCAACCTTAGAAGACACTTGGAGGAGCACCCCAAGGATACGCACAGTAAGAGGGGGTTAATAGAAGTTGAATCAAAAATTCATAGGTTAATAAAGTATTACAAGAGAATAGGCAGATTACCGCCTGATTGGAGGTACGACCCCGAAAGGGCAAGGATTCTTGTTTCACAGCCTTTAGTTAACATACCTAAGGAGTTAAGAAGTTAATGGTACATTAAGACTTTAAAGTTGAGGTTATGGAATGATTATAGGGTAATTACTTGCCTCTAAACTTTGGTAGTAATAATGCGCTAGATCTTTTCAGGGACTTTCTAGAGAATGTAAAAGAAACCGAGAACTACGTAAGGGTGGTTATTGACTACAGTGTAGAGTCAGCCATTGCTGGGGGGCTCCTGTGTAAGGCACTTAAGGAGCTCGACATAATGTTCGAACTGATCAACAACCTTATGGAAATCCCGGTTGATAAAACAAGGCAATTCTTAATTAATACAAAGGTTAGTAGTGGAGGTAGTGCATTAGCTTTAGCGGCTACAAGTACGAGTGTTGTGCGAAAAACTAGTACAGGCTACGTAATAGGGGCCCCCGTCCTTGAGGAGGTACTTCTTAATATTATCAGTGATTATGTTATCATTCCTAAAGAAGTCAAGTACTTACTTGCGTCATCGGTTCTAGCGAGGCATACTCCAAGACTGGTTAAAAGGAAGTTAAGTGCTAGCGAGGAAAAATTCTTGGGCAAGCTCGAGGACGATGACTTAATAAAGAAGGTTATTGGCCCAATGATAATGGGCTGGAATTACCTGAAACCGGAGGTTGCAGTAAAATATAGTGTAGATCTGCTTGTTCCCAAGTACTTTATGAGAGATCTAGCTAATGAGATTAGTGATGAGGTCATAGCTAACGAGCTTGGACTGCCTAGGGAGCAGATTACTGGGAACAACTACATAATCAGGCAGGAATGGTACGTTAAAGATCTCTATTACCTAGCCTACCTCCTAATGTGTATTGTTGATGAAAACGGTGTAGAGGTACTTGCCGCTACAGTACTCAATCCAGGTGCTATGGTATGGTATGCTTTGAAAATGTACGAGTACTTGCGAAGGCTGAGGACAGCACTAGACGAATTTCTCGCAGGTGACTGGGAATCTAGGGGAAAGTATAGGGTGATGCATATGGAGGATCCGCCACCGCTAACTATGCTAACAAAAGTGCTTCAGAATTTAGGGAAGTTAGGACGTGATGAGGTCATAGCTAACGAGCTTGCCGGTAAAGTACACGTACCAATACAGATGCTATCTCAGAAGAGTAGAGAGATATTGCGTACTGAGGCCAAAGTTGTGGGTGGCTACGCCATCTTCCCGTCTACTGATGTTTTGAGCAAGGTAGGTACGTGATGATTAGAGCTATTCTGGATCTAAGATTATGTAATAGGCAGGTAGTTGAGTCTGTGGCCAGATCACTCCAGCCAGATAATGAGAGACCACCACCTAATTTCAAAATCAGACATCTGGTCAACGATAAATGTAACTTGGTTTACATAATAGATAGCAAGGGCGGCGACCTAGTGAAGAATCTCCTAACATTGCTATCAATTATTGATGAGATCTCAAGATTAACTGAGGCCCTATCGGTACTCTTTAAAGAGATAAGTAAGATTTGAGTGACACACGGCTTTAACTCTTATAAACCCATATACACCTACATTCTGGGTTGGCGGTAATGCCGAAGGTAACGGTAAGGGATAAGTGGAAGCTGAAGAAGTGGTACACTGTATTAGCACCATCACTCTTCGGGAATGTGCCCGTAGGTACTACACCTGCTGACAGGGAGTGGAAGTTATTAGGCAGGGTATTTGAGGTTACCTTATTTGACCTTACTGGGGACTTCAGCAAGCATCACATACATCTGTACTTTCAGGTACATGAGATTAAGGATGACGTAGCATATACTCGGTTTAAGGGGCACGAGCTGGCTAGGGACTATATCAAGTCTGTTGTGAGGAGGAAGTCAAGCAAGGTTGCCGCAATAGTCAATGTGACTACTAAGGATGGGTACGGCCTCAGAGTGACAGGTATGGCTTTAACGGCATTCAGATGTAAGACAAGTCAGAAGAGAGCGATTAGGAAGGTGATATTCAGGGTGTTAGAGGAGAGAGCAAGAGAAATGACATTAGATGAGTATATCAAGGCAATGATCTTCGGAAAGTTAGCGGCAGAGATAATGGAGCAGGGGAAGAAGATTTATCCAGTAAGGAAAGCCGAAATATATAAGTCAAAGTTATTAACAATACCGTCACCTGAGGGGCCTAAGCCTGCTATAATAGTTCCACAACCGCAGCACTAACCAGTCACTGTCCCCTCCTTCTTAAAGAAGTAAAAGTATTTTGCAGTGTGTCTTCTAACATACATGGAGTAGTATATGGACTTAGTAATCCTAGCTGCTGGGTATGGCAGGGGTCTAGAGCCTATAACACACACCAGGAATAAGTCGCTCATTCCCATTCTTGGTGAACCGCTGCTGATCAAGCATCTTAAGGCGATTGGCAGTCTAGGTAGTGTTGAGAATGTAGTTATAGTCGTTAACTATCTGCATGAACAGGTAGTGAATGCCGTCTCAAAAGTAAAGGGTGCTCTGGACTATAATATAATTATCAAGAATCAGGAAGAACCCTTAGGCACCGGACACGCGCTGAGCACTGCCATTAGTGAAGTAAGTAGTAATGAGTTCATAGTTATTTACGGCGACGTATTCTTTGATTACAATGACCTAAAAAAGCTGGCTGAATTAAAAGGTAATGTAGTCTGCGGATACAGAGTTCCAGACCCAAGCAGGTACGGAGTGCTCGTACTTGAAGGCAATACACTAAGGAAAATCTTTGAAAAACCAAGCAACCCACCTACAAATCTAATTAATGCTGGAATATACAAATTCAGAAAGTCAATCATTAAGTACTTAAGTGAGTTAAAGCTAAGCCCTCGAGGTGAATACGAGCTGACTGATGCAATTAATGATGCATGTTCTAAAGAAACCTTCAGAGTTTACGAGCTGAATTACTGGGCCGACGTAGGGAGGCCATGGAAAGTGCTTGAAGTGCATAAGTACTTACTCAGTAAATTAAGGAAATCGGAAATTAAGGGTGAGATTGAATCCAATGTAGTGGTAAGAGGCACTGTTTTTATTGGTGAGGGCGCGGAAGTTGCTTCGGGAACATATATCCGAGGTCCTGTATGGGTGGGTAGGAGGGCCGTCATCGGGCCTAACGCCTATATAAGGCCTTACACCGTGGTGCTGGATAACGCAAAGATAGGGTTTAACGTCGAGGTAAAGGAAAGTATAATAATGGAAGGCGTTCATGTGTCGCATCAAGCCTACGTGGGAGACTCCATAATCTGTGAGCACAGCAACTTGGGTGCTGGAACCATACTAGCTAACCTAAAATTCGATGAATCTGAGGTTAAGGTATTTATTAAGGGTAAGAGGGAGAGTAGCGGCAGAAGAAAATTAGGAGCTATCATCGGTGCTTATGTAAAGACTGGTGTTAATGTATCTGTCTTCCCTGGAGTAAAGATCGGGGCTTGCTCATGGATATATCCAGGTGTCACTGTGAGGCATGATGTACCACCTTGCACTATAGTTAAGAGTGAGGATGTTTTAGAGGAGCTGAAGAAGTACTGCAGAGTCGACCTCAGTGTCTGGCGGTAGCGGACACCACCTTAACTACATCGCAGTCTCTCAAAACATAGGATGCACCGACCTTCATATTTCCTTTAGCTATTACAGCATAGAGGAAACCTTTCCCGAGATCTGTATGTATCATGTATGCTAATTCACTTGCCGTGGTTCCATTTCTAATCAGGTAGGCATCCG
>JAGGTW010000020.1 GCA_021163585.1 Desulfurococcales archaeon
AGTTTATGGAACTTATTTAAGGTGAGGCCACTCGGAAGTTCCAGAAGCTACTTTATCCTAGAGCCAGATATTGCAGCCTACTTTAATGAATGTAGGAATGCATGTATTAGAGATGGTGTAGTTGACACCAAGTGCTACCTAATGTGCAAAGAGCGAAGAACGTCAGAGTTAATGAGTGAAATACTCAAGAAGTTAGGGGGGCGGGGTCTTGAATGAGTTTAAGCAGGCAATAATTGTCAGGACGGATATTAAGATGAGTAAGGGGAAGCTAGCGGCTCAGGTAGCTCACGCGGCAGTAGAGGCCGCATACAGGGCGTTGAAGAGTAAGCCAGACTGGTTTCATGAATGGCTAAACCAAGGGCAGAAGAAGGTGGTGCTTAAAGGTGGTAGTGAGGAGGAGCTACTAAAATTAGTTAGTGAGGCGGAAGTGCTGGGATTGCCAGTAGCTATTATTCGAGATGCTGGACATACGGAGTTGCCTCCTGGCACACTTACGGCTGTTGGCATAGGCCCAGCACCGTCAGAACTTCTTGATAAATTGACAGGTAAGTTAAAACTTCTGTAGTTCGTGGGTCGTTAATGATCATCAAGTCCGTAAATGAATTAGACATAAAGGTAGGGCTTTTGGTTTATGCCAGACCGGAGGTATATCTAGGTAAGTACTTTAGGCACATCAAAAGCAGGGAGAGCTTTCTTGTTTATGAGGTTTCTCTTGACGCACGGGTCGCCGACCCCGATGCGCTGAGGCCCCTTAACGTAAGTTGCAGGAGAGGTGAGATAGTCGAGTTTGTGCTATGTAAAGAAGGCATCTCAACAATTGATGCTGTAAGATATGCGACCAAAGCGCTTGGGTTGGTGCTGACATACTCAGGGCTGAAGGACGCTGAAGCTCGTACATGTCAATTCGTTAGGGCGGTATGCACGGATGATAGAGAACTGAACTCACAATACACATTACTGAGGAATAAGGGGAAGGTAGAGCTGTACACTATAGGTAAGGCTGGTGAGCTTCTATTTCGGGGGTCGTTGCTAGGTAATTACTTTGTCATACTACTAAATTTTACGGAGGGTAATTATGACTATGACGAGGCACTGAGAGCTTTAAGTAATGTAGTTGAAGCTCTACCTAAGCTCCTCCTACCTAATTTCTTCGGGTACCAGAGATTCGGTACTAGAAGACCTACAACACACCTAGTCGGCAAAGCACTAGTTGAGTGCGAGTTTGAGGAAGCAGTACGGTGCTTAGTTGGCTATCCACTAGAAACTGAGTCGGAAGTGGTTACTGCAGCGCGCAGGGCTTTTGAGGAGGGTGATCTTAGTAGATCTATTAAGTTATTTCCTAAGAAGTTCTGGATAGAGAAACACGTAATCCGCAGACTCATGAAGGGATGGAGGCCTGAGAAGGCGATCTTGAGTTTAGACCGTAAGATCCTCAAACTGTACATTGAAGCGTATCAAGCATACCTCTTTAATTTATTGCTGAGCACCGGGCTGATCGAATACGGCTCCATTGACGTATTTGCCAGGAAGTGTAGGGTTCTCCCAATGCCTGGACCAGACGCATTAAGGGTTAGCGGCAAAGCCAGCATAGGCAATGATTGTAGCGATCTAGTTAGGAGAATATTAAGGGAGGTAAGTTATGGAGATTGCTGCAGTACTAAGGAGTTTAGAAGGTTATTTAGCAGGAAGTTAAGGACAACATACTTCAAGGTATTTAGGCCGGGGTATAAAGCTACGAAGAAGGGTGTGTGGCTAATGTTTGAGTTGACGAGTGGTTCATACGCAACTATTTTACTGAGGGAGCTACTGAGAGAAAATCTCATTCTACCTTAAACCAAAGGCACTAGGGTTTTAATCTCTTTTTATCTCTTGGAAACAAAGTTACTTCCCTAATGTTTCTAGCACCAGTAAGCATTAGAGCGAACCTGCCTAATCCCATACCCCAGCCAGCATGTGGAGGGATCCCGTAGTCGAACCACTTAAGGAAGTACCTGAAGCTCTCAGGGTTTAACCCCTTCTCCTTCAACCTCTTAATGAGTAGGTCCTTAATGTGAACTCTAGTACTTCCTGAGGCTAGCTCCAGAAATCTCCAATTAAGATCGAATGACTCAGTAAACATTTCATTATCTTTCCTAGGCATGGTGTAGAACGGCTTAGCTTCCGAAGGCCAGTCTACAATGAAGAACAAGTCTTCCTTAACTACCTTACAGAATTCTCTTAATTCAGGAGTACCTATGTCATCACCCACCTTAATATTATGCCCTGCTTCCTGAAGAGCTTTGATTACGTCTACATACTTAAATCTCTTAAGCGGTAACCTAATGTCTGGTGGTTCATAATTCAATATCTTCAGCTCCTTGACACACTCTTCTTTGACTGCTTTGACAGCTCGGTAAACTACGTTTTCAAGAACCTCCATTACTGTGTTGTAGTCAGCGAATGCCATTTCCATATCAATACTTATGAATTCGGCCAGGTGGTAGGGCGTGTCTGATTCCTCCGCTCTCCAAGCAGGCGCGATCTCGAATACACGCTCAAAAGCCCCCGCCATGAGTTCTTTGTAGAGCTGGGGACTCTGAGCCAGGTAAGCTTCTCTACCGAAGTACGCTACGGGAAATAGTGCAGCACCGCCCTCAGTAGCTGTTGCAATGATCTTTGGCGTGAATATCTCTATAAAACCCCTCCTGTAGAGCTCCTCCCTAATAGCTCTTAAAGCAACCGATATGATCTTAAAGTAAGCCCTAGATTCATCCCTACGTAGGTCCAGTACCCTCTCTCTCAGTCTAGTGTCGATATCGGCTGGCACCTTACCACTGACGTCAAGGGGGAGCGGCGCCTTAGCCCTACTATGCACTATGATCTCAGCTGGAACGATCTCATAGCCATTAGGTGCCCTCTTATCTAATTTTACAGTACCCCTAATACTCACAGTAGATTCTGGTGTTAACTCATAGAAGAGTTCAGCCAGCTTGGGCTGTTCTTTCCTACTAATCACGACTTGAATGTAGCCGTCCTTATCTCTTATAATTAAGAATTTCTTACCTCCTAGGTCCCTCTTTAAGTGAATCCATCCAGCAATAATTACTTCCCGCCCAGCTAACGCCTCACTTATTTCAGAGGATAAGTGTGTCCGATACTTCATTTAGGTACTCACCTAATCTTCAGTACGTATTTTCACATACATCCCTGTAACTACGGAGAGTACCTGCTCTAAGGCATAGATGTTTGACGGGAGGTACCTGCTGTCGCTGCGGGGTATGCGTACTATGTGCTCTATGGTTCCATCAGGTAGCCACAGTGTGTTAACTCCTATTACTCTGGCAGGGTATAGGAGCTGGCTCGCGATTTCCCTGATGTTTGTGTTTGACCTATTAACTACTCTAACCCTCTTCCTTAGCTCGTCGCTCAGAGCGCGACCTAACCTCCCTAAGAGCCTAGAGGTTACGTGCTCCTTAACCTCTATCACCAGGATCAGGAAGTTGTCTATATTAATGGCTTTGTGGTATACGGCATTCTTTAAGAACTTGAACTCGTTCTTCTCCTCTAACTTCAGCAATACCCTCATAACATCTACTTCGAACTTGTCGACCTCGCCACTACTCACTAACCTCTCACACCTAGGGCACAGCACCCCTGTTTTCACGCATATGTGGTCGAGCGGGATCTTCACTGCTGCTCAACTCACTAGCGTCACTACCTTATTCGTTAATCCTACTGGAGTACTACCTAAAACTTTTTCGTCTCCATTCTATAAATAGGAAATACACTCGACTGGCCGCAAGAATTTAAAACCCTAGATATTCTACCTTCTTAGGTGTGTGCAGATGCCCATCACTGACCCCACGCTACTTAAAATAGTGGAGTCAAGGATACTTAATAAAACGATATGCAGAAAGTGTGGTGCGGTGAATCCACCCGGTGCGATTAAGTGTAGGAGGTGTAGGAGTAGGAACCTCAGACCTAAGAGGAGAAAGCTGGGAGGTAAGAAAGGGTAGTTAGACTGGTTGTTTCTTGATAGTTACGGTCACATCTTTAGGCCTACCTCCCTAAGTCTCTTCTTAATGAGCTTAGCCTCAT
>JAGGTW010000096.1 GCA_021163585.1 Desulfurococcales archaeon
GGCCTCCTCTAGAACCGGGAAGTTGTCCAGTCTTTCAGCTATCCTCAGTAGGGTCTCGGAGTTCACCTGCCTCCTGCTGATACTGGTCTCCACACCCTTGTACCTCCTGAGTATTGCAAATGCTCTCTCAGCACAGTGCCTGAACCTCCTCTTAAGTATCTCGCTTCTGCGGAGAGCTTGCCTCAGGATCAGTCTCAAATTACTGCTTCTGACCATGCTTAACAGCTTGGAAATAACTTCGTGGCTGACCCCAATGCTTGAGGGTAGGGTGAGCATGAAGCCGTTGTCAGTTACTGTAACTCTGACAGTGTATGAGACTAACTTACCCAGCACGTACGCGTAAGCTCTTGAGAGCGCGTCATTAGCTCTCCTCCCAAGCAATGTGTGGAATATTATGTTTGTTGTACGTGAATCGGGGTCTCTCCAAATCTCAACCAAGATCAGCCTGTCTGAGGGGATTAGTCCCCCTGTGTACTCAGCCTGCTCCTTTATGTACTCGACGACGTACTTAGCTGCATGTGGCTCTAGCCCGTACTCCTTAACCAGGAACTTAATTGCTTTCCTAATACCTGCACTCACGATCAGTTCATGTACTTTCCTCCTGAACTTCCCTACTTCTAAGGCAGAGTCGAAGGATAGGGGTAGCATTTCAGAAAACCAGCTGGGTACTGTCGGGCGCTGGTGCTCTACCCGCCTGACGAAAACTCTGTATCCGTCAGACTTGATGAACTCGTAGGTTCTGCCACCCAGTACGAAGACGTCCCCCGGCTCTAAGTACTCAACGAAAGCTTCTTCCAGGTCACCCACGTATCTGCTGTTCTCTAAGAACACATGTACCTTAGCTTCGTCAGGTATCGCGCCGGAGTTTAGGAAGTATATCATTCTGGCGGATCTCTTTCTCCCGAAGGTCCCCTCGAGTTCGTCAAACCACAGCTTTGAGTACACATTAACAGACTCTAGGTCTCGGCCGTACCTCCCGGCAAGATATCTTAGGACGTTAAGAAACTCCTTAAATGACATCTCACTGTAGTTGTAGGACCTCTTCACAACCTTATATGCTTCCTCAACCCTCCATTTCTTCTCCAATGACATACCGACAACGTGCTGAGCTAAGATGTCTAGGGGCTTACGGGGTATCCTCACCCTATCTAATTTCCTCTCCATAGCTAACTTACCGAGGACGGAACACTCAACAAGGTCATCCCTATCCACAACAATCAGGTACCCCCTGCTCGTATCATATACCTTGTGCCCGGACCGCCCAACCCTCTGTATAAGCCTAGTAACGCTCTTAGGACTACTAAGCAGAACTACAGCATCTATGTAACCTATATCAATCCCTAACTCAAGCGACGTTGAGCTATTTTTGGAAATGAAACCATTAACTACGTAATTCCCGCTCTCTGAATCTATAATGCCGTACGCCTTACCTAATTTTACTTTCTTAATCTCCACAATTTTGTCAAAGAATATGTCACCATTTGCTAGATTAAGGAGTTCCTCTATCTCGTGAACTAGTTCACTATTACCGCTTTCTTCAGCTAGCTTAAGGTAGTAGTTCAGCAACTTCCTCAAATTGTCCCTGCGAATGTGCCTTTCACCTAATTCCACCTTCTCTGGATTATACGCTCGCTTTATTTGTAAGCTGTAGGTACTAATACCTAATTTGGTGCGAATATTTCTTAGTTTCCTACTTAAGTTAGGTATTACATCTGCATTAGTGTATGCGCGTACAGGACGATTAACCAATGGTAGATCCGTTCTCCAAGTCCTTATTAGATTAAGGAACTTCCTTAGGTATTCGCCACCAAGTATGGCTACACTGTAAACTATACCTTTCTTCTCTATTACCCTCCCTCTAAATAACTGCCTACCCCTGAGCCTCTGCTTCCTGATAGAAGCAACTATCCCGAAGCTTAACAACAGGGTTCGTATACCTTCAGCATAATTCTTATTCGACGTTATTATGACGGCCGAGTAGATCCTGCCGTTCCTGATTTCTAAGGCTCCGTCTCCATCAAAATAACCCGACAGGAATTCCCTTCTATGCTCTTCTGGTAACTGATACACTATGGCAGGAAATGATCCTTCAGCTGACTTCTTTCGGCTCGTCCTTATTAAGTTCTTGAACATACCTAACAGCAGGGTACTGTAAATTTCTAGTGAGTAAGTGCTTTCATTCTGCTTCCTAATTCTTGACTTAATACCTATTTCTTTTTCGATTGCTTCCGCATACCTTCTTAACATTTTCTTATCGCTTGAGAAGAAAGTTAGTCCACTATTCTTCCATGATCCGTCAGCAAGCCAAAAGCCGAGAAGCCTAGACATAAATGGAGTGAATTTTCTTACTTTAATATAGTGGCGTCTCTTACTGCTCCTTATTGCTTTTATGCAGTCCTCATTGATTTCCAAGTTAAGAATTCTTAATAAACTCCTTAATAATGACAGCCGAATAGGGTAAACACCTCTTAATAGTTTTGGTAGGTAATACTTGCTGTAGCCATAACTGCTAATTAGGTTCTCAATCTCTTCCTTCTTCCTCCTAACAGTTGCTCTTAAAGTACTCAAGAAGTCCTCACTTAGCTCAAGGTAAGTGTTATCAGGTAAGAGGTCTAAAATACTGATGCTCCTCTCTTTAAATCTCACTCTCCTCACTACACCTACGTAGTCACCTACTCGTAAATCCTTAGCCCTAACCCACACTAAATTGCCGCCACCATCTATTGTCAGGAATTTGTGATCCTTAGTTACTTTAACTTCAAAACCTAAAGCAGTTCTTAAGGAGAGTCCATCAGCGTCATAGTTAATCTCATGTGGTTCCCTATACTTATTAGCTACTACTCTAAAATCTAGTACTCCAAGAATCTCCTCACCTCCCTTCAAGCTAGCTACTTTCTTAATTCCCTCATTAGTATAGATCGATGTATCAGGTGAAACGCAAACAACAGCCCTTAGCTTACCTTCTTTTAACTTATTTTCAACCTCTAGTCTTACGTTGCGGCTTAGGGAGCTGTGGTGGGCTTCTATCTGGTCTGCATCTACTATGCCGTTCTTTTCGAATATTTTCTTTAATTTATAAACTACTCTCTCTGTGGCGCTTCTGGTGTTTGTGAATACTAGTGTTGTTCTGTGTTTTTTGACTATTTTCTCTAGGGTTTTATAGATTGCGTTATTGAGCACGTCTGCCGGAGCTCTTATTATGTCTACTTTAGGTGCTATTACCTTGACCTCCATAGGCTTAAAGAATCTAGCGTCGATTATGACGCAGTCTCTCGGTGTTCCATCACCCTTAAAGCCTACGAGAAATCTTCCGACTTCATCTAGGGGGGCTATGGTAGCACTTAATCCTATTCTCTGTAGTTCTCTCTCAGTTAATTCTTCTAATCTTTCGAGACTTAAGCTTAGGTGCGCACCTCTCTTACTGTTAGCTAGTTCATGTATTTCGTCGACTATAACCCACCTGACCGTCCTTAACCTCTCCCTAAACTTAGGTGCTGTAAGGGCTATGGAGAGGGACTCAGGAGTGGTTATTAGTATGTGTGGCGGGTTTCTAACCATTTTCTGCTTTTCATAGGACGATGTGTCACTGGTCCTCACAGCCACTTTAATCTCTGGCAGTTCGATACCTAACTCTTCAGCCACCTCCCTAATGCCTTTTATTGGCTCAATAAGGTTCTTCCTCATGTCATTATTTAATGCTCTCAATGGCGAGACGTAGACTACGTAAATAGCCTCATCAAGTTCCCCGCTCTCGTACATTCCGTATAACTCATCTATAATAGCCAAAAACGCTGCTAATGTCTTTCCACTACCCGTAGGACTTGAAATAAGTACGTTATGCCCTTTTTTAATCTGAGGTATCGCCATAGCTTGGGCAGGAGTGAAGCTTCTATACCTCCGCCTAAACCAGTGTAGACTATACTTCCTAAGATACCTCGCTGCTTCATCCTCCCTCACTAGCTCGGTAATGACCTTCACTCCCACTCCCGATCGCTAACTTATACTTACTCCAGAGGTTAAGGAACTACCTAATAATATGTTGATTAAGAAATTAATAGTCAGATCCGCAGGCACCTAATAATGTATTACCTGAATTATGAAGTACCCTACCAAAATATTATGAAGGTATTACTTATATAAGACTTCAATTACTCCTTCCTGCCCCACATCCCTGCAGCACAGGTACAGGGTATAGTCAGTTCTTATGAAGGAGCATTGAAGCCTGTTTTATTACATTTTTTAAGCACCAGTAAATGCTTAATTGAGTATAGCTGTGGCAAAATAGTTAGGAAGGCAGTGAACATGACTTTGGATAGTGAGTTAATGTATATACGAAGCTTATCGGTGATTGCGGGTGTAGTACTCCGAGTTACTAGCATAGTAGGTGCTATCCTCTTCATACCCGTCTTTGTCGGCTTAATTTATGGTGAGGTACGTGAAGCAGAGGTGTTCTTTTATGTAGGATTAATTACACTTGCCTTATCACTACCCCTCAGCTACTTCTTCCGTCCGCCACGGTCAATTACGGTTGCTGAAGCACTGGTGATCTCGGGTATAAGTTGGGTTGTTGTAGCTTTTATTGGTGGAGTTCCGTACGTCTACACAATAGATATGAGTTGGGTCGACGCCTTCTTCGAGAGCATGTCCGGATTCACCACAACCGGGATGACCTTAATTAAGGTAATTGAGGTCATACCTAAGTCAGTCTTGTTTTGGAGGGCCCTTACGCAGTGGTTGGGTGGTGCAGGAATAGTCATGCTTTTCCTCATATTCATAACAATACCTAGCGGGGGCGGGATAAGTCTGTGGAGGCTGTACGTAGCTGAGGCCCGCGACATCAGGATCAAGCCATCTACTTGGGAGACTGTTAAGTCAATATGGATTATATATCTCGGCCTAACCGTAGCATGCATCTTAACACTGAAGTTCCTCGGTGTAGGCTGGTTCGACTCAGTAACGCATGCCTTCACCGCACTGGCAACAGGTGGCTTCTCAACTAAGACAGCGAGTATTGCAGCATTTAACAACCCTGCTGTCGAAATGGCTCTCGCATTCTACTCATTTGCTGGTGGAATCAACTTCCTAGCACACTACATATTCTTTGTCCGCGGACCTAAAGCCTTCTTCAAGTACTATGAGGTCAAGGCTGCCATACTCATAGTTCTTGCATCTACAACTCTAATATCACTTGATGTAATGGGGCGCATGGGTATGAACATTGTCGATGCTTTAAGATATGCTGTCTTCCAGTCGGTCTCAATAATGACGACCACAGGGTACACAACAATAAATATAAACACACTGCCTCCACTATCTAAGTTCATTCTCTTAACCCTCATGTTCATCGGGGGGAACCTATGCTCTACTGGGGGCGCGATCAAGGTGGGTAGGATAGTTGCTTCTGTAAAAATAACGGTTAATCAGCTTCAGCAGCCGTTCCTCCCATCCGGGACCATCAAGCCCGTAAAAATAGGGAGTCAGATCCTGAAGGAGGACGACATCCTCAGGTTATTTATGTTTATTACGACATACCTCATCGGCATAGTCATTGGTACCCTCGTGCTCACGGGCTTCGGTTACGACCCCTTCCAATCACTATCAGCCGTAGCCTCAGCCCAAGGAAATGTCGGGCCTTGCTACCTCGACTTGTTTAAATTAAATAACATCTGCAGAGTTCTGCTAGCACTCCACATGTGGTTGGGGAGGCTTGAGTTAATACCTGCTATAACGCTACTGATACCTACATCCTGGAGGGTAGTGCTGAGGAAGAGAGCTGACTAATCATCCCGCCTCTACCCCCATTACTTTATTATTCATTGCAGAGCTATTTTAGCGGGATGCCGCAGGATATGAGGGGCTGCCTAAATGCGTTAAAGACGCTGGCTCGTGCATTAGCGCTCTACTTAAGAAGTAGTGGACAGAAGACTCTATCTATATCCTCACTGACGGGGCAGGAGAGTATTAAGATCGCTTTTAGGGCCTTAGCTAGGTTTCATGACTCAAGTTTTGGTTATCCATTATTTTCCGAAGCAATGGTGACCCTGCTACTTGAGGGTACTTCATGGCTAGAGAAGATCAATTGGAGGGTCATTCTCACGGGTGACGAAGCGTACTTAGTGGTTCCACTGGACTTTGTTAAGGAATTCCTTAATGCTGAGGAGGAGGTGATCCTTAAGTACATGCTTAACTCTGGCGCCTGCAGGGAGAAAATGTGAGTGTGGTCTTAATCCATTGAAGGAGGAGGTAAAATTTATTGTTTTGAAGTAGATACTTAATTGCTGATGAGAGTCATGCCCTCTGAGTTAATTCGTGATGAGCATTAGGGTAGCTGACCGCTCTCAGTACTTCTCAATGAGGTGCCTCATCTCCCTCCTTATATCTGGCTTCTCGGTAATTACTGCGTCAACACCTAAGTTAACCACCTTACTTAATGTTGCGGCATCGTTTATGACCCAAGCTATTACTTCTAAACCTCTGGTGTGTGCTTCCTTAACTATCCTTCCCCTAATAAGTCCTGGAGGCATCACAATGAAGGATATACCCTGCCTCCTCAGATTGTCAATGTGGGGGAATGGGTGACTCACTACGTTAGCTAATTTAATTGACTGCTCTAGATCCTTAAACCTCCTGAGAACCTCAATATTCTTTGAGGCAACTACCGCGTCATTGAGGACGCCCTTCTCACCTAACTTATTAATTATTGATCTCTCCACTCCCTCAGTCTTAGGAACGAGGACGATCTTTGCCCTACCCTTAACCAGGTCTATAACCTCATCGAGTGTGGGGACATAGCATTCCTTATTTAATTTGACTTTTTCTCTCAGTACTGAGTACTCTATCTCACTTAAGTACACCTCCTTCCCCTCAACAAGTACCTTATCATCAGCAAATGCGA
>JAGGTW010000127.1 GCA_021163585.1 Desulfurococcales archaeon
CCTCACTCAAGGCACCTTTCTCAATATCGACCGTAGCGTTAATTCTCGTAGTGCTCTTGTTGAAGTCCCCCTCACTATTCACTAAAGCATTAAATTCTATGGTCTTGTTGTTGGAGAGTACTGCATGCCCGCTGATGGTGAGGTTCTGGCTCCCTCTCCCTGCCACCGTCTTCTGCTTTCCTTCGAGAACTACTACAAGTTCCTCAAGGCCCGGCTGAGTACTGCCAAATATTTCTGTGACTGACTTGCTCTCTGGGAACATACCCGGTGCTGTCAAGTTGACTAGGAGCTCGGAGTGGAGCTCCATGACCTTGCCGTCCTCAACATCGGTTGTCAGCGTGAATACCGCGTTGCAACTGCCATTAAACTTGCTGGTGCCCTCCAGGTCCGCGCTTCCGTCCACGATCACGAATCCTTCACCACCGCCTTTGATATTGAAGCTTATCTCGCCAGTTACTTCGCTAGCAACTAGTACCAGCGTACTACTAGCTAGAACAGTCAGCAGTACGAAGGCCACTACAGCCAGCAGGATTCCATGTTTAGTTATGCTTTTAGGCAATACTGATGCACCTAATCAGTTAATCCAGCTGGAGCTAAAATAAATATTAGTTTTGAACAGTTGAGCATTAGAAATAAAAGAGAAGCAGATGGCGCACATAAATTAAAATTAATGACCGAATTAAGCACACATAAGCAACGCAGATACTTACACAATAAACTACATATAGCTGACTTTGAGTAAAGTGCCTCAGTATTATTAAGCTAATCAAAACTTGCGGATATTAAGGAATTTATGAAGAGTAAATAATTTAAATACTTCCGTAACACCTACTTGTTTAGGAGTTGAAATGTTGAAAATAGGTTTTCTTATAACGGACTGTGGTGTGGTAGATGGGTAGCGAGGAACTGAGTGGCTTAATTAGTGACATTTCTAAGCGCCGCGTATACTACCTTGTCTGGCTTAGTATGAATAGGCCTGAGCTACTGAAGTACGTAACACCCGACAGCTTAACCGAGATCGTTGCGATATTGAATAGCGGTGATTGGCACGCTAAGGCCTACGCTACACTCGTGCTGGGTTTGATGGCGTCTAGAGGTATTCAGCTACCTGAATATGTTACGGCAGAGGTGATAAAGCTCCTCTCCGACCCGAGCGAGTACGTACGCAGCGGTGCTGCCTGGGTTCTAGGGCGTGTGGGTGGGGTTAACAGCTCGGGTAACTGCAGGGCGATATATAATTCACTAATTCAGCTCCTAGGTGATCCGTCCTGGATAGTGCGGACTGCTGCAGTTAAGTCTTTAGGTGAGCTGAATAAGGGCTGTAATTCACTGCGTAAGGTAATTGAGAGTAAGCTCTACGACGTACTAATCCATGATAAAAACGATATTGTTAGGAAAGTAGCTTACAGTATGTTGAGGAGTTACAGCGAGTAATTGGCTCAGGCCTCAAAATCCATGGCTTGATAGATTTCCTTAGGAAGTCCCGGACAGTTCTTATCTAACCAGTACTTACTCTCCTCAACCTGAGCCTTCAGCAGTGCCTTGAACTCCTCCATAGTGACGTAGGTCGTGGGATCTAGCTCCCTAAGCCTGTCGGGCTTGATACCTGGGACTTCGGCAGGTACCAGCACCTTCTCACCCCACACTGGGTGTGGCTTATACTTCACAGCACCCCTGCATGCCTGCAGCAGGAAGAACTCGGTTTCCTCAATACTCGGTCTGGTACCGCCCACAGCCTTAGGTACACCGTTCTTTTCAACAAGTATTGGCTCAGGAGCCATGATCACTTTGTTGCCGAGCTTCTTCTCAGCCCACTTATACTTAGCTATGATCCTTCCAGTAGTGTTGAACTGGTAGACCTCGACAGGTTCACCCTTCTCAGCTCTCTTCTTTAGGTACTCATAGAATCTAACGACATGTGCGGTACTGGGGACACCCATATTGAATGGGAGTGCGTACCTGGCAACATACCTTACGCGGCCTATGACCTCCTTAGCCTGCGCTGGATGGCCTATCGTCCTCCCATCAGCCAGCACCTTAGCAGCAAACGCCGGGTCAGTTATTTTGACCCATGCGAAGTCAGTAAAGTAACCTGGTGTGAGGAAGACGGCAGTGGTCAGCGGTCCCGTGGACTCTATGTCACCGTCAAAGTACCCTGTGTCCTCTAAGTAGAGGACGCTCCTGGCGTTCCTATTCGGCATTCCGAAGTACTGGAAGAGCTTGCCTTCAAAGCACGGGTTACCATTCTCATCGAATTCAGTATTCTCGTGCAGAGCCCTCGAACTCGTGGCTGCCCTCCATAGAGCCACCTGCTCAGGTGTTAGATCCTCAGTCTTCGTCCAGCTGCCCTTCTCCGAACCTATAACCCTGTCCTCCTCAGGGCAGATAGCTACTATGTCGTCGTTCTTTATTACCTGGTCCTTAACGTACTCCAGCGGGTTAACACCGAATTCCTTAATATATTTCTTAGCGTTCTCGGGCGTCCATATGTAGAATCCGTGGGTGGACTTACCCGTGCCTGTGAGGCCCCAGAAGCAGGCAACCACCCTCTTCCAGGTGCCGTCAGCTCTCTTAACTGTGAACTCCCTCAATGCCGCATGCTCTCCGGTGCACCCCCTCTGATATACGTGAAAGATCCAGTGGGTGAGTACTGCCTTCTTGACCTCCCCTTGATATGAGGACATCGTTATTATTGTGAAGTAGTGGTGCGGGAACCTCATAACCATGAGTAGCTTGTCTTTACCAGGTATCTTAGGATTTCCTAGGTAGTGCGGCACAACAAATACCTCAGCATCAGGCTTCTCGTCTGGTGGTGCAGGGTACACTAGTTGCTTCCACCTGTACGCTAAGTCAGGAAACTGTGGGTCTACGTAGACCGTAGCATGCATCTGGACCCTAGTGCCTGGCTTACCGACATATCCATCGACCTTGATCAGCGGGCCCTGAGCGAGGATGTGCTCTAACACCCTGACCATCAGGAGTTTGTGTTCGTACTTCACGTCCTCGTCACGCTCAATGACCACAGTATTAGCTGCTGACCTACTCCATATGTTGGAGGCCCAGTTCCATGAGCCGTTCCTGTACTGAGTGCCGTAGAGCTTAGCCCTGTCAAATAAGTCCGGGGGATTGTCCAATAATGCCTTAAGACCTGCCTTCTCCTTCAGCTCTATGATCTTCCTGAAAACCTCCTTAAACTTCTCGGGAGTTATTTCCTCGATTCTAGGTATCACGCCCAAAGCTCTCACACAAAGGATGATGTTAGGCTAACTAATAACTGTTTCGCGGTTTGTGTATTAGTTACAGATATTAAGTTAATTTATAATATATTATGATTTGAAATGATTAAAACATGAAGCAAGTAAAAAATGTTATTAATTCTACACGTACGATGAATACCTATTTACGTAATAGTATTAATAAATAGCGCTTAGTACTAACTCTCTTAGCCTGTGGAACTGGCTTAAGTTATTTCAGTTTAAAAACATTTTTAAATCCTTAGTTAATGTGAGTGAATACTACGCCTTCCCCAACTTCTTAGCTATTTCCTTAAGTCCCGGGTGGACGACTCTACCATTATCGAGTATCTGAACATCGTCCAGCCAGACCGAGCTATTGAGGCATATGCCGTCGGTATGACTGGCAGCCTGCCTCCCTCCAATATCTGGTGCTAGCATTGGGCCTACATACCCTAAACCCCACTCAGTACAGCCCCACACTCTTTCATCCTCTAAGATATTGCCTGTCAGCCTAGCACCTGGGTTGAAGCCGTAGCAAACGTGCGCCAGCAGGAACATGTTGGGGTCATTGAAGCTCCTCAGCCATGCCTCGAACTGGGCTGCGTCAGGTCCGCCATCGATTTTAACTACTTTCCCGTTCTTGACGTGAAGTCTCACCGGCGTCCTTACTAAACCTAGTGGTGGGTATATGGATCCGTCAAACACTATAGTTCCGTTAATTGACTCGAAGTCAGGTGACCAACCGATCTGTCCAGCGAGGAAGTGTGCTCCAGGCGTGTCAGCATAGCCTGGCTCGGATTGGACAGGTCTCTCAGGGTGGTTATCGAACTCTACGTTAGTTCCAGCAGGCGTCGTGATCTTTATGTGTTTAGCCCTAGCAGTCAGCTCAGTCACCTTATCCTGGAACTCCTTCAGTACTGGAAAGTTTACTCTACCTATGCACCTAACCATCATGTCGGCATGCATGCCCACCAAGCAGAGGTACCTAAGCTTCTTATTCTCCTTCATCGCTACTTCCCAAGGTGTTGAGTAGAGAAGCCATTGATTGTTGAACTCCACCCAGGCATCAGCTTCTTTGAGGGCGGCCGTCAGTGCGTTCACAGGTAGCATGGGGTCGGCGGCCTTACCTATACCCAGGGGTGAGGGGGTAATTACTACCATGGGCTTAGCACCTACAGCAAACGCGGCAGCAGCTGTCATTGAGACTACCTTCATGTCGGACTCTGTATCAGCTGTGATCACGAAGACCTCATCCGGCTTCAACTTAAGAAGCTCCTCAACTAAGATCTTAGCTGACTTATACAGCTCATAGTCATAGGTCGTACCACTTAGTAAGCTCGGAAGACCCGGAGGTAGAATCGCAGCCATGAAGCACACCTTCAAACACTTACTTAAGTCTAGCAATAAAGCTCTTTCGCCCACCGAACATACGACAAGTAATACGGAGTTATTTAAGTGAAAAACAAGCTTTTCGTTGATTATCTTTGACTCACTCGTTTACTCCACCAACCACTTACCCTTCTCGATCAGCTTAACTCCGTCAGCGTAGAGGTCAGGGCTCGGTATGACGAAGTCCTGGTGAATGTCTGCTTCTACCTTACCGCCCATGTGCGCGTTATCACCTATCGCTATGTGTATGGTGCCCTTAATCTTTTCAGCCTCCAAGATGTTGTCGGGCCTCCTAGCATTCGGGTTGCTACCTATGCCTAACTCAGCAATGTTTCTCCTAGCCTCATAAACCGTCCCCTCCTTCTTAGGCTCCAGCCCCAGTAACTCCCTGTAGTAGTCCCCTACTTTCCCGCCGCCATCGACCCTAACCACTAAGCCTTTTTCAACGTAGAACACCATGTTCTCCTCTAGACCTGGGTACCAGCCCTTCTCAACAACGAATTTACCGCTTGCGGTGCCCTCTAAAGGAGCGATGAACAGCTCCCCAGCTGGCAAGTTGCCGAAGGCGCCTGGCTCAGTCAGAATGCCTGTGTCCAGACCCCACGTCCTGCCCTCAACACTCAAGGTTATGTCCGTACCTGACTCAGTAACCACCCTCATGGTCTTCTTGCCCTTCAGTGCCTCAGCTAGCTTCTTCGATGACTCATGAATGTACTTGTAGTCAGCCGCCATCGGACCTCCGGGCTCGAACATTTCAGCTAGGAACATAGGCATGCTGGCTACCCTTGCCCCCGCCTTATTAGCCTCAGCCCTGGCATTCGTGTGCGTGAGTGAGAACGACGTGATCGCAACAACTACCTGTGCTTGCTTCATCTTCTCAGCTACATAGCTTGGGGGCTCAACACCGTGCCTACCAGTACATGGGTACACTAAGAACTCCACTGCACAGTCCTTAAATTCCTCCTTAGCTATCTCGTACACAGTCCTACACAGGAGTGAGCGCCTAACAATATCACCTAATTTCTCAGCATCGTATTCAAGCCAGTGCTTTGAGTCAGGGAAGTCCGTAACTACTAGGACCTTCTCACCAGGCTTGACCCCCATGTTGACCTTAAACATGTTGATGACTGCTTCTCTTATTTTCTCTTTATTGATACCGGCAGCAGACATTGGAGAACCCTCAAGAAGAAGTAGGCGTTATTTATATTTAAGGATTAGTGTGTGCTACGCGGACTTCGTAGGTGCTGAGAATTATGTGGATAGGTTAGGAGCAATTAAGGTAGCTGCTAGCAGGTATTTACCCAACAATAGCTAGCTCCTCTATAAGCTTCCCCTCCCTGATCCTCCTTAATGTAAGCCTCTCTGCCTGAGGTATTGACGGTCTCCCGTCGAGAACCCACTCAGCAATTAACTTACCGGTCACAGGTGCTAACATATACCCGTGCCCGCTGTACCCACACGCTAAGTAAACATTCTCGTACTCCTCTACAGGACCGTAGATCGGGTGGTGGTCTGGTGACGTTACGTAATAACCCATCCAGTACCTCATCACTCTGACGTACTTAA
>JAGGTW010000033.1 GCA_021163585.1 Desulfurococcales archaeon
ATGTTTTTGAAGTGTCAGAAATAACTAAGAGGTGGGGTACTGTAGTATTAAAACCCTTAATGGGTAGTATGGGCTACGGGTCCATAAAGGTCAGCGACCCGGACATAGCTTTCATGATAGCTAAGACGTGGATTACTCATGGGCAGCCAATCTACATCCAAAAGTATGAGAGGGTGGGTAATCGCGACATCAGGATCTTTGTTGTTGGTGATGAAGTCCTGGGTGCTATATATAGGTACGCACCACCTAATTCATGGAAGACCAACGTAGCTCAAGGCGCTAGAGTTGAGAAGGCCCCTCTCAGCGAGGAGCTGCGGGAGCTCGCCATAAAGGCGTCGGCTACTCTAGGACTGCTGTATTCCGGCATAGATGTAGGTGAGACAGAGAAGGGGTATGTCATCTATGAAGTAAATGCATCCCCGCACTGGATGGGCTTTATGAGTGTTACTGGTATTAATCCAGCTGAGAAGATAGCTTCTCTCGTTCTGGAGTTGATTAAGAGATAACAGCTAATATGATACCGTACTGACTGATCGGTTGGGGGCTACTTAAGTAATTTTTCTATTGCTGGGCTGACTCTCTGAGGGTATGTTTCAGTGGCGATTCTTCTGATAACATACATTACATCGATATCTGTAACGCCTCTCACCTTCATTACGGAGTCTATTATGCCTGATAGTTCGAGGTTGTCTCTAGCCACTACCTTAACCAGTATTGGGTACTCACCACTCACCTCATATATCTCCATAATGCCACCGATCTTCTCTAGAACCTCAGCGACATCCATCGGACTTCGCTGGTTACCTATCTTCACTTTAATAAATGCTTCAACCTCGTACCCCAACCTACTGAGGTCTACTATCGCAGAAAAGCTCTTCAGCACACCTAGCTCCCTCAGTCTCTTAATCCTTAAGTATATTGTTGACTCACTTACCCCGAGCTCCCTTGCCAGCCTACTAAAGGGTATTCTAGAATCCTGAACAAGTTTTGACAAGATCTTAAGGTCCACTTCATCTATGTAGCGGACACCCATGACTGCCTACTCCCTACACTTCTTCCCAAACCTGTTTTCTATTGTAATAATTATTCCCCTACTTTCCTCATAAGCATCTATTAGTGACAAACTCTCACTCACAACAGATCTTGCAGCAAAACTGAGAAGTGAGTAGTTCTTCAGGAGCACCTGCTCCCTCTTCCCACAGCTCATGCTCTGGGAAAGCTTCTTTATTATCCTTGAGAGCTGACCTTCCGTACTTGCTGTTAGCATTTTTCCTAACCTTACCTTAAAATTTCGTTAAATATACTATTTAAGTATTTTACACTGACTACTGGCTTAGTAGTTATAGATATTATGTCTCACTCACAACATCTTATTGGCTGGCTGAGTATGAATTCGGATGCTATTTTTGAGCTGATCAAGAAGGCTGACGAAGTTCTTGAGGGCGTTATTCATAGAACACCATTAAATTACAGTCATTCATTTTCTAAATTAGTTAATGCAGCTGTTTACCTGAAGCTTGAGAACATGCAGAAGACAGGGGCATTTAAGGTTAGGGGTGCTTACTTCAAGATCTACTCAGTACTCAGTGAGGCTAGAAAGCACGGAGTTGTGGCTGCATCTTCAGGTAATCATGCTCAGGGGGTCGCCTATTCTGCTCAAGAGTTAAATGTGAGGGCAACCATAGTTATGCCTGAAACCACCCCTCCGTACAAGGTGCTTGCTACTAAGTCATATGGTGCTGAAGTGGTCCTGTATGGAAGGGTTTACGATGACGCATATACTAGGGCTTTAGAGCTTAGCAGAGAGCGGGGCTATGTGTTCATACATCCCTTCAACGATCCGTACATAATAGCTGGTCAGGGAACGATCGGTTTGGAAATAGTTAGGAGCTTACCTGACTTAGACTACATAGTAGTTCCTATGGGTGGCGGTGGGCTCATATCAGGTATTGCTATAGCCGTAAAGAAGGTACTTGGCAATAAGGTTAAGGTAATCGGTGTTGAGCCGAAAGCAGCTCCTAAGTTTTATGAATCTCTTAGACAGGGGGAGCCCGTAACAGTGATCCCGAAGCCTTCCTTAGCTGATGGAGTAATAACTAAGACTGTAGGGGACCTAACCCTTCAGTTTGTTCGAGAATTCGTTGATGACGTTTTTCTTGTTGACGAGGACTCTATAGCTAGGGCCATGTACTTACTTTTGGAGAGGGCTAAGCTGCTTGCTGAAGGTGCTGGCGCACTTCCTTTAGCACTCATACTTAGTGGGGAACTGAACCTAACAGGTAAGAAGGTAGTTGCAGTCATAAGTGGCGGCAACGCTGACTTAACAACGCTTTATAGGGTTATTCTAAGAGGGTTGATGACTGAGGGTAGGATATGTAAGCTTAGACTCGCACTCAGGGACGTACCTGGAATGCTTGAGAAAGTACTGAGTAAGGTAGCGGCACTGAAGTGTAACATTATAGATGTCCGTCATGACAGGTTCAGCTTAGATATAGAACCGGGTTATGCGCTAGTTGAGATCGTTATGGAGACACCGACGAAGGAGGTTAAGGCAGAACTAGTTAACGTGATTAGTACGGAGGGAGTTAAGGTTTTAGGGTGGGGTTAGCTGATGTACAAAATAGTACTGCATGTTGACGCTGGTGAAATTAATGAATTACTGAACAGTGTACCTGCGCTGAGGGCTGAACTGAGTAAAAGGTACGAATGCTCCGGTACTGCAACATCCTTTGTGTGCGTAGGAGATAATGAAGTCTTAATTAAGGTTATTCCCGCCTTATTGAAGTCAGCCAGCAGTCTTAAAGGCAGAGAATCCCTAGTTCCGTCACAGAGCCCGCACCTTTTCATATCGATTGAGGGCACAGCCCCGGGCAAACTTATGGAAGCTTGGAACTTAATTACTAAGGCACTTAAGAGTGCAGGACTGAAGTATGCAATAATTGAGTGACTAAGGCATTAGTAACTCAAACTACTAACACGGACAGAACCCTAACAATGTTGACTGTCACTAACGCTGAAGCTGATGGAATGAGTAGTAGTGCGTCCGCCGCCCCCATCCCACCTATTATTACTTTCCTTACATTGAATAAAACCACTCTTTTTAAATTCATTAAATCAACACCGACTAGCAACGCTATTGCTGAAGAAGCGAATGTTAGTGCAAAAGACACTAGGTTACTTAGGTTAAAGCATAATGAAGTAGTGGTAGATAGCACAACAGTTACCGCTATCGATACCGCTATGGGAACCCCCACACCTTTATCCTTGATTAAAACCGAGAGCTTATGGTAGAGAAGTGTGAGGAGGAATGTGTTGATAAGTACCTGCGGGAGTAAGTCAAGCTTAACTATTGCTATAGCAAGCAGCGCTATGGCTGAAAAAAGCATTGGAAGAACCGCCCCCGCTAAGTTAACTAGTATTGAGCAGACCCTCCTAGCTTGGAGCTTCACTACCTGATAAACCAGCACTTTGTCTACATTAATAACTACTGGCTTCAAGTATTCCTCCTCCAGTAGCTTATCCTTAATGTAGATGTTTACGCCACCAGTGATTAAGGTTAGTACTGACAGGAACACCGCTAAGTACACTGTGATGGAGTTACTTAAGTAAATAGAACTCAGGAATTCCCAAAAGACAAGTGCCGAAACTAGCGCTAGCACAGACTCAAATAGTCTCCTAGCCAGCAACACACCGTTCCCGGCGCTAATCTCTGTTGCCACTTTACTTTAAAAGCACATAGTTTTTTACTTCCTGATTAAGCTCTAACATTTTAACTCCTATACCCAAACAAAATCTAGGTGTTTTATTGGTGCTACCCGTAATTAGGGCTTTAATAGAGAGTACGGACCTTGCTGTGTACTCATATGTGAAACCAGGTGCTCCACACAGGTTCTCACCCTACTTCAAGGACCTACACCTATTTGTTCTTACTCTTACGTCAGCCCTAGAGGCTTATCTTGATGGTATTGAGGCTGGGTCTTCTGTGGCTGAAGGGAGATTAGGTTTTACTAACTTAAAGATTGGTGACCTGATCAGGGATGCTCTGCGCTATTCATCACGCAGGCTCGGCTCACGAAATATCCCTGAGTACCACTTAGTTATGGTTCCCGCAGCTGTGGCTTCAGCTTACGCTCTGAAGTCAGGGACTAAGAACCTTATCGAGGTATTTAGGAAGGGTCTAAATGATGCGCTGATGTTTAATGACATTTCCGAAACAATTAAGGTCTATGAGTCCCTCAGGA
>JAGGTW010000071.1 GCA_021163585.1 Desulfurococcales archaeon
AAGGCCTCTATGAGGCAGAGGCCTGACTACATAGTAGTCGGTGAGATAAGAGGGGAGGAGGCTTATGTGCTACTGCAGGCTATATCCTTAGGGCACGGTGGATTATGTCTTCCTAAAGATCAGCTCGTTCCAATGATTGTAGATGGTCGTCTGGATCTGTACAGAGTAGGTGATGTAGTAGAGGGTGTGCTGACTGGAAAGATACGTAGTGTCAAAGTGCTTACACACAACAACGGAAAACCTGTCTGGGCAGACGTGCGAAGAGTGTACGTAAAGACGGGAAGCAATAGATTCGTAAAGATAACCAGCGTTGGTGGTGTTGTTCATGAGGTTCACGAGGAACACCCTGTTGTTGTCTACGATAATGGTAAACTCCGCATAAAGAAGGCAAAGGAGCTCAGGGAAGGAGACACCATAGTATCGCTTGCTGACTTACCAATACCGTTTAGCTACACAAACAAAGCGTTAGATATCATGCAAATTCTTGAAGATGAAAAGGAGGACCTCTACGTATATGGAATAGAAGGTATAGAGAAGCTGAGACCTGCAACAATTACGAAGGAGCTTGGTGTGAACTATTATCGTGCCTATGAATGGGTCAAGAAAGGGGTCGCAATACCGCTTGTATATGTTGAAAAGCTAGTTGAGAAGGGTCTACTTGATAGGAAAGCAGTTGAAAAAGCATATATTGCATATGGTGCTAAGGGTAGGAACGGTGTCAGAATAGTTGTACCTCTTAACTATGAATTTGGATATGTGCTGGGTATGTTCCTTGCTGATGGTACTGTTCACTACGGAAAAGATGGGTTGCCGAGAAGGGTTGTTCTTTATGTTGGTACCAAACTGGAGCTGTTAGACAAAGTGGTCAAGGCTCTCGAAAGGATTGTTGATAGAAGAGCTATTAGGGTAGATAAACGAGGTTGCTATGCTGTTAGGATTGAGTCAAAAGTATTTGCTATGTTAATCCACAGATTGCTTGATGGAAAGGTTACACACTATGACAGATCAGTACCTCTTCATCTTGCTTTGAGCGCACCTAAGGAGTTTAGGAAAGGTATAGTAGCTGGGTTCTGGGATGGAGATGGCTCGGTCTTTGTAAGAGATGGTATGTATGTAGTTGCTGAGGCACAGGTATCCAACAGAAGGTTTGCTGAGTCAATAGCGCTTCTTCTCAGAAGCCTAGGTGTAGTTGCGTCGGTTAGAGAGGTCGATAATTCAAGAGGGGTTGGCAGAAGAAAGAAGAATGCGTATTTGATATGGATACTTGGTGGTGCAAGCAAGGAGTGTTTTCTAAAGATTGCTGGATACGACTGCACAATTATTAAAACGTATACAAAGGTTAGAAGGGTTGGTAACTTATTGCTACATCCGATCGTTAAGATTGAGGTTGTTGAAAAGAATTCGTTGCTATACGACCTGGAGGTTGAGAACGAAAGTCATGTATACGCTATCTCGGGAGGTCTTATTCTCACTCACAATTCAACGATGCATGCTGAGGGCCCGGCCTCAGCTCTCAAGAGGTTGATGGCACCCCCGATGAACATACCGCCCTACCTCGTTAAGCTACTGGACATTATAATACATATTACTAAGGTGAGGCTTAAGTCAGGTGTTAGGAGGTACGTACTGACGGCAGCAGAGATCGCTGACATCAACCTAGAGACTAAGGAGCCGACACTTAACTACATATACAGGATAGTTATTGATGAGGAGTCCGGTGCTAGGTTATCGAAGTTCCTGCCTGAGGAATCACTCACTCTAAGGAAGATAAGTGAGATCAAGGGGTTAACTAGGGAGTCACTGATCCGTAAGGTCCGGGCTAGGACGGAATTCATAGCGGGATTGTCAGGGAGGGAGCTGGGCTATGAGGAGGTGATGAGGGAAATAACTAATTACAGGGACTGAGGCTGAGTAAATGCTCAATAAATTCTACATACTAGGTGATAAGAGGAAGCACTACATCGTATCCATAGCTCCATTAACTGCTGGATTGGCACTGCTGGCTACCTCATTACTCCCTCGGGTAATTACACTCCTCGGTGGTTCATTAAATCTTAACTTACTGGTAGACCCTCTCCTAGCAGGCGTTATTACACTGATTGCGGGGGTAACGACTGGAGCACTCATCATGTACCCGAAGATGAGGCTGGGTAATGAGGTCGAGAAGCTGAGGCTGAGGCTCCCCTACATAATACTAAAGCTCAGAACCTCGATAATGGCCGGGGACCCGCCGCTGCAGGCCTTCATAAGTACTGCTTCTTCGATTAATAATGAGTTACTTAATGTTTTAGTTAAGAGGATCGTTATAGGTGATGAGCCTGTGCAGGCTGTGGAGTACTTAAGATCAATAATAGGTAATAGACCGGAGATTGACGTTCTTAAGCGTGTTGTCCAGTACCTTGAGTTCGGGTCTCAGAGTGAGCGCTACTTAAGGGATGAGTTCGAGTTTCTGATGTCTGAGAAGAGTACGGCGCTGAATAGAGCGCTTGAGAACTTATCCATGATAGTCGAAGTGTACATGGCTATGGGGGTGTTTGCCCCCATAGTGGGTATTGTGATGCTTTCCTCGCTCTCAATGCTTGCGAGAGGCATGGACGTCATGTTCTTGATAGCGCTAATTATATTCATAGCGATCCCGATCTTCTCGCTTGCGTCCTCAATTTTTGCTAGGAGGGTCATTGAGAGGGCTCTGCTATGACGGGCTGGTTCAGGGAGGTGCTTCCCAAGGTCAGGATCGGGAAGAAGAGGCTTAGGTACTTTCTCTTCTCCCTGCCTCCAGTATGCCTTGCGGCGTACTTCCTCATATCGGTTTTCCTTCTTCACAGAACTGTGGACTTCTATGACCCTAAGGAAGCAGTAGTTATTTCATATTTGGCAGCTGCTTCGATATCACCTCTCGCTATCTTTGAGTATAGGTGGGAGTGGGAACTCTCTGCTATGGAGATTGAGGTGCCTGAGTTCCTGTCAGCTCTGGAAGGAGGCATTAGGGGAGGACTACCCCTCCCTCAAGCACTTGCTGGGTCACTTAAGTACCTAAAGTACTTGAGGAGGGACATGAGCAAGGTAGTAAATGCTATGTGGGCTGGTGAGACAGTTGAGAGAGCTGTCGGGCTCATGAGGAGGGAGTCACCCATACTGTCTATCCTGGCTGACTATGTCCTTGTGCTAGCCAGGAGTGGCGAGCAGCTTTATAGGACGATAAGGGACTTCAGGGAGTCGGTAAATACTGTGGTCAACTACATGAGGAAGTTAAGGGAGAGCACGAAGTCCTTCTTAGTTACACTCTACTTAGTAATGTTTGTCTATCTGGTAACTACGGCAATATTCCTAACAACGTTTATTTACCCATTAGCAGCTCAGGCGGCGGAAGTGGGTCAGGCACTCCTAACCCCTGTAGACCCCTACGTCCTCACAACACTGATAGTTTACGGTGCACTCATTGAGGCAGTAGCTAATGGTGCTACAGCATCCTACTTTATGGGGTCTAGGTATTTGGCCGCCTTAATTCACTCAGTAATCGTATTATTCATATCACTAGCTCTCTACACGGTGCTGATATACACTCAGCTCCCTCAGCTACCGCCCGGGGCCTGACCTACTTGATGTATGGTTCACCATAGCTGTTCAGGTGCGTTATTTCCTTAAGCTCCCTCCTCGGCCTCGGCTCAGGTGACTCATCGGGCCAGCCAACAGCTATGATAGCTACAGGCACCCTACCTTCAGGGATCTTCAGGAGTTCCCTAATTTCATCGGTGTTTCTCAGTGCCTGGATCCAGAGGGTACCTAACCCAAGCGCGTGGGCAGCCAGCAAGAAGTACGTTGCCGCGTTAGCGCAGTCAAGCATGTACGAGACAGGTGACTTCCTCGGGTCGCACACAACTACGACAGCTAGTGGGGCCTGGCGCAGCGGCTTAGCGCCAGCGTGTATTCCCGCTAATTTTTCCTTTAGCTCAGCATCTCTGACCACAATGAATTCCCAGGGCTGGGAGTTCCTAGCGCTTGGTGCGTACCTGGCAATTTCAATAACCCTGTAGAGAATCTCGTCACTCACGTCCTCAGGCTTGAACCTACGTATGCTTCTCCTGCCTAGGAGGAGTTCAGTGCAGTATTCCTCCGTCAAGCCTACACACCGGGAGAACGTATTAGGCAGCTATTATTTACTTTATCGTTGTGGTTCGGCGGTTCATAAAGCAGGGCCGGGTATTTAATGAGTTTTAAGTAGGTTGTTTATACCAAAATTTATTTACGTATTCTTTAAGGTATTTCGGTGCTGTCAAAATGCCTAAGCCAGTAGTTAATGAGGAGACATGTATAGGTTGCGGCACATGCGTAGCTGTCTGCCCTACAGGAGTGTTTGA
>JAGGTW010000113.1 GCA_021163585.1 Desulfurococcales archaeon
AAGGTGCAGAACGGTATTATCCTACCGTCAGGCATTAGGTAGTGTATATTACACCTCATTACCCTCTGGACGTCATAGTTGTAGAGATCCATGAAGTGCATCATTCCCAGGAAGAGGAACCTGTAGTGCCACTCACCCAGCGCGTCATAGGACTGCTTCGTGAATATATTGAAGAGCATCTTAGGCATCGACCCCTTAATCTCTGGTGGGACATCACCCCATTTAATAAATTTAGTGATTATATTGAAGAGAACTTTACCACCTACTAGCAGCCTCCCTCTACCACTCTTCAACTCCTCAGCCTTCTCCATCAGGTAACTCAAGAACCCCTCAACGTCGATGAAGTGTGTTATGGGCGTCAATTCTACATCACTGCCTTTACCCTTCTTGACGTAAACGTACGTGGCAACACCGCATTGCGGGTGGTTTGCCATTTCAAACTTAAATTTATTGGCTAGTGCCTCAATGAACGACGATATAGGTACGGATGCGGGAACCGGGAACCAATCCTGTGCTGTTACCTGCTTATTTGTCTGCTCCTCAATTAACTTCACGGCATCAGCTATTGTGACCCTCAGCTTCTCCCTCTCTGACTTCTTGATCCTCCCTGTAAGCGATACAGGCTGGAAGTTCACTGCCCTTACGATGTCCATATTGAGTGCAGCAAATCTTATTATATCCCCTAATTCACTCGTATTAACACCCTTAATGATCGTGGGCACGAGAACCACACTAGACATTCCTGCCTTCCTAAATACTTCGAAAATGTAGGGAACCTCCCAGTGATTCTTAGGGTTAGCTTTAGGTGTCACGCCATCAAAGCTCATGTATACTGTGTTCACTCCAGCACTCCTTAATTCTTTAGCAAACCTTACAGCTTCTTCTTCCCCCCTCTCAAGATACATCCTAGCAAACATTATTCCATGCGTGTTTAACTGGATGTGCCTCACACCCATGTTTCGCAGCAGTTTCACAATATCGACGATGTCCTCCCTGAGCGTCGGCTCGCCTCCAGTCAGCTGAATTACCGGGGTGACGCCCTGCTTCAGGTATTGCTCCATCATAAACTTAATTTGCTCAATTGTTGGCTCATAAACAAATCCTAGTTTTTCAGCATAAAAGAAGCAATTACTTACTAAGATCCCATCGGATGCTATGAAGTGGTGTTCGTTGGCATCTACTTCAAGGTCGTATACGTACCCATTGTAAGGTAGCTTGCTTACTTCCTTAACTGTATCTACACAATAGTCTCCAATTCTCTCTATTCTTGCAGGTCTTCTGGCGCCTATATTTCCTAGCTTCTCTCTATGTCTTTTAACTAAAGGCACTACACTTACAAACTTCTCTAGGTCTTTCCCGGTAATTCTGAGTTTATAGATGTCATGCTTTGCTAACTTATTCCTTTCTTGCTTAACTCTACTGACCCTAGCAAATATACCAAGAGATTCGAGGAGGTAGAGTATATCTCTTATTAATCCCTTTGATGTGCTTGCATATCCTATAGCTAAGTGCCTAGATCCTTTCTCAACGAAGCCGTCACCGTTAAAGAGTCCGCTCAACATAGCTATCTTTACGTCTGTTGGGAATTCCATAAAGTTCCGTGGGAGCCTTTTGTTGGGAGCGCCTTCAGGGATTTTGAATACGTGTTTAAATACTAACCTCATTAGCCTGCTTCCGATGACTATTTGCTTCGCTTTCCCTTCCCATGTTATGTAGCTATATGGTAGTCCAAGTTTCTTTAAGGCGTTAACTATCTCCTCTTCAACTTCCTTGTCACTAACAGTTATTCTTAGATCCTTACCAGTGTAGTGACCATCCGCAATGAAATACCCTATGATTTTACCGAGCTCAGGGGTTAACTCAAGCATTGACGGTATTGTATATGTCGTAGCATCCCTACCTAACTCAGGATCTACAGCTAGGTTCTCAGTTACTTCATAATACGCGTGTAAAGGTATTGTACCTCTCTCCTCCCAATAATAGACCTTATTTCCGTAGAGGCTTCGCAGGAGGTCGAAATCCACGTTTTCTTTTGTATGTACGTAGATCTTCTCGAGTTCCTCCTTAGGTAATTCTTTAAATGCTTCCAGGAGATTTATTTTCTTTAACCTCCCTTCAATTGTAAAGCTACAGAGAATCCTTACTTTATCTCCTACTTCTATCTCATCAGCTCTTTTCTTGATTAATTTACCATTCTTGTCAACGATTACTTTATGTTCAGGAGTTACGTGAATCTCCCTCCCCGACCTCGTCCTTAATTTTATTAGTTCGCCACTATGTGTTCGCCTCAAAAATTTTGTTACCTTTACCCATACTGCCCTATTATCCTTTAAAGAGAGAACATAGAGATCCTTCGGAACAGCGTATTCTCCTTTAAACCCATTGATCTCGACCTTATGTTCAAAAGAGAACTTCTTCGCAAGCTCACCGAGTTTAATTAGCTTAACCTCCCCATTAATTTTGAATAATACCTCCTCCCATTCCGGAAGGCAGTACCAGCAATCTAGGTCACATCTATTAGTGAGTACTAAGTTGGCTAGTGCAGTATGGTTTTTATGTAGTGGACAGAGCCCGCAGCTGAAGGGGCATGGAGCTGTGAATTCTGTATAGACATACCTGGTTCCCCTACCCTCAACAAACCACTTCTCTAGTCTTTTAGCAAACTCTGCGTCACCTTGGTAAACCTCCTCTATTTCGCCGTGCTCTGGGCACTCCTTTCTAATATACCATCTCCTATCTTTCTCAACTATCACTGCAGGTAGTAATGCGTAACAGTATGGACAGATTGACTGGGTATACCTAATAAAGCGCTCACCTTCCCTCACTTTAGGTAGCTTCTTTCCTACCCTTATTTCCCTGTCAGCTATGAATATACTGCCTTTCTCAGGGTCGTACTTAGAGATTCTGAAAAGCTTGCGGGGCCCACTGACCGCGCCTAAGTCACTAGCTTCAGACCTCAACATAGAGCCACCTCTAAGTAATAGTTGCGGGTATAAAATAAAACTGATGTGGAGAAATACTAGTTTTAGTTATCTACGAAGCCTTTGAAATTATCCCATCCAACTTCAGTTATGCGCTTACTATTAATTACTATTCCCGTGCCCCTCATAATTACACCTAATTCATGGCACGAATTAATTACTTCATTAGATGTGAAGAAAACTACGACTTCTTCACCCATGTACTTAATTATATCGGTGAGGTCCGCTTTAGCCTCCCTCATAAACTCGATAACCTCATCACATAACGGTAGTTCCTTGACTTTTAAACCGACATTGTTTAGGTTCAGTACTCTAAGTATTGAACCCATGCCGTCGCTTATGTCAGTTGATGCGGTCACGGCATACTTCTTAATCACATCTAGGAACTCAATAGGTGGGTGAGGGTACATCGCCTTACTCAGCACGTCCTCCCACACTCTGTAATCAAGTTTCTTGGAGTACACTATGTACGGTATTGCTGAAATACCTAAGCATTTACTTACATATGCCTTATCGCCTACTTTTAGGGGAGTATTAGGTACTACCTTATGTGCTACCCCAATTACTGCTACGTCGATCCATGCCTCATTGCTTCCGGAAGAATTGAGATCGCCACCACAGTACAGGGCATTTATTGTCTTGCTTAAGTTCTTAATACCCCTAATTATGTTCATCAACAAATCAGCTTCCCAGTTCTTCGGAACTCCGAGAGATGCTGCAATTAATACGGGCTTACCGCCTTTAGCTATAATATCTGCAGTGGCTGAGCACGCAACCCTATAGCCGAAGCTGTCCCAAGACTGCCACGGGTACTTAGAAGCTTTTGCTGATGTACCGTCAATGTTCACTAACACCCAGACATCGCCAACCGGGTACGCAATAGCGTCATCGTACTTGCTCAGGGAACTTCCATGAACAGAATCCACGAATTCCTCAAGAATCGTTCTTATTACTTTTTCCTCACCAAGTAAATTCAATTTCAAGAAATCACCAACTAATAACAGCTTTATTCATTATTATAACTTAGCATAGATAACTTTTATTAAGCCAAATAAGCTAGTTTGCAGTCATCCTTATTAGAGGCTGTACCGCGGGTGAGCAGCTAGCATTACTGTGAGCCAGCAGATTGCCACAGTAACTGAATTAGTTAGGTAAGTAAATTGTACCTTGAAGGGCTTGCTCACAGTAAGTAAAAACTTATTTATCTAGATAACCTAGTTATCTATTTGGTGGTCGCCACGCACAGCGGTGGGACGGTATGTTGTTTATGCTTTGGTTGCGATTACTTAAGCATCAGGGAACTTTTCTGTAATATACATTCAAGAAGTATAATCGGTTCTGCCATACCTAGGGTCAATTATGTGGAAATCGACCTCTACAATATTTTCATGAGTGGGGAGTTTAAGTAAGATCACAGGTGACTATTGTATTGAGTCCTTGATGGATGTAGCAGTCCCTGTTAACACCTTAAAAAACAGTGGCTGAGGTATGCCAATGCCCGTACCCGAGTACCGTGCTGGCGGGGTCCTGATTCGGCTGATTAAGTTACTTTTCAGGAAGTGGTACATGCTTGCTGCTTCTGCTGTATCAGTAATCATTTATGCCAATACAGTTAGTGTGGGCCCCGTTATAATTAAGTACGCAATAGATTATGGAATCACTGTAGGGAATATTGATGTCGCTGTAAAGTATTCACTAATTTTAATGGGTGTCACCGCGCTTGGGGCTGCTACATGGTTCATTACTAGGTATCTGACAGCTCTTCTTTCTCAGGAGCTCGCCCACTACTTAAGAGTGAAGGCCTTCGAATCAATCCACCAGCAGTCCATGGAGTTCTTCGACAGAATGGCTGTAGGGCAGCTGATATCTAGAATAACAAACGATACTAATAGACTTGCCCGCACCCTATCATGGCAGATCAGGAATATTGTCAATCTCTCCTTTACTGCAGGGCTGTCATTATACTACATGTTCACCATGAGTCCCAGGCTTTCATACATCATACTCTTAGCCATAGCTATAATGGCTTTAATTAACGCTAGATACGTTACACTAATCAGACCGCTATATGACAGAATAAGAAACCAGCTAGGTGTTCTTGCATCAGTAGTCACCAGCAACTTAAACGGTATTAGGACAGTTAAGGCACTTGCCCTCGAAGATCATGAAATACTCAGATTTACAAGTGAGAATAATGAATTCGCTAATCTTAACTTAAGAGCAGCCAAAGTCAGGGCTACCTACGGTAACGCCCCGCAGCTGGTCTTAGGTGTAACACTAGCCTCCGTCCTATACTTAGGGGGGAGCAGCATAGTTGCCGGTTCAATTAGTGTTGGAGAATTAACAGCATTCATTACCTACCTCACACTCCTGATGTGGCCCATGAGAGCCTTAGGATTCACGATAAGTGCCTTCCAAAGGTCTCTGGCTGCAGCTAAGAGAGTATTCGAGATCATTGATGCCGAGCCGGAAGTAAAGGATGTCCCGAACGCGAGGAGACTTAGTGACATTAAAGGTGAGATAGTTTTCGATCATGTTACGTTCTACTATACAGAAAAGAGACCTGCATTACTTGATGTGAGTTTCAGAGTTGCTCCAGGAGAAAAGATCTTCCTGACGGGGCCGCCAGGCGCTGGCAAATCAACGATTTTGAAGTTACTCATGAGGTTTTATGAAGTCAAGAATGGCAGAATACTCATTGATGGCTACGATATTAGGCAGGTCGAGGTTAAACCCCTCAGAGACCATATCGCTTTAGTACCTCAGGAGCCCTTCATATTTTCCGGCACGGTCAAGGAGAACATAGCCTTTGGGAATCCCGACGCTAGTATGGAGGACATCGTGAGGGCTGCTAAGGCGGCTAAAATACATGACTTCATTAGCTCACTTCCGGAGGGGTACGATACAGTCATTGGTGAGAGGGGGATCACGCTCTCCGGAGGTCAGAGGCAGAGGATAGCTATAGCGAGAGCCTTAGTAAAAAGACCTAAAATACTTTTGTTGGACGACCCAGTATCAAATCTTGATATAGAGACAGAAAAGAAACTCATTGATGACTTAAAGAAGATCTTGCGTGGCATGACAGTCATTATTGTTGGTCAGAGAATCTCACTGGCTACTCTAGCTGACAGAATACTTGTTCTAGATCAGGGTCGGATAGTTGAGGAAGGTACTCATGAGGAGCTAGTATCTAGAAGAGGACTGTACTACA
>JAGGTW010000068.1 GCA_021163585.1 Desulfurococcales archaeon
ACCTAAAACCTGAAATGAATAACATAAACCTGGTCGTAAGGGTTCTCCAAGCAGGTGAGCCCAAGGTAATCACGACCAGGTCAGGTCAGAGAACCATAAGTGAGGCGCTAGTAGGTGATGAGACCGGGAGAGTGAAGCTAACGCTGTGGGGACGTGCAGCAGGAAGTGTTAGGGAAGGGGATGCTGTAGAGATCCGCGGTGCATGGACGACAGCGTTCCAAGGTAGAGTGCAGCTGAACATTGGTGGAGCAGGAAACATAAAAGTACTCGAGGAAGGAGATATTCCTCAACCTGAGGAAATACCCGATAATATCCCTACAGCACCAAGCGACTACAGGCCACGTAGAAGGCCTCTTAGAAGAAGGCCTCAGAGACGTCAGGGCTTTAGGAAGTAGGGTGGGGATGTACGCATGAGTAAAGGCGACGAGGAAGTAAATGCCGGTGAGCTGTACGAGGAAATTAAGAATAAAAAACCTCAGAGGCTAGGATTTAGCTTAGGCATGGAGGGCGAGAATTACATTATAGCACTTGATGAGAGTAAGGCATACATGCTGACAGCAGCTGCATACTACGTTTGGTCTCTGTGCGACGGCAGCAGGACACTTAAGGAACTGATAAAGTACATGAGTGAAGAACTAAGTGAGAACACAGAAACACCCATGAAGGAGGAAGAATTAATCGAGCCTGTAACCCTGATTGTCAATCAGTTAAGTGAAGCAGGTCTACTGAAGCTTACATAGTGGAGCTGAACAAATCCAGTTTGACATTTCCAAATTTAAATAAATTTTATCATAGTGAAGTAGGAACAGTAATGGAATTTTCCTCATCATTATTATGCTACTAACTCGATAGCTCTACAAGTTTCTGTTAACTTTCTAATTACGTGTTTTAGTGCGTCCTTGACTTCACCCTTAACCTTAAATAAGTGAGTAACATGATGTCTCCGGTCAGTTGCGCCAAAACCCTTTGCAACAGCTACAAAGTTCTTGTCGGATAGAATCGTTTCATACATGCAGTCCTCGGTGAGTCCGGAGCACACAATGGCTGCTGTAACTTCAACAAATAATGATGTGGTCAAGTAGTCTACATGCCACCTAATTTTCTTAGATTTCTTGAAATGCCGCTGTATACGGATTAGTGGCTTTCTTATGTTCGCAGAACCTATGTAAACGTAGAAACCTGGTTCAAGCACTAAAGTGCCGAGGGATTTAATATTAATAAATATCTTTCTATATAGCCTGATAAGCAATAAGTATGAGGTACTGCGTTCATAGCTCATGGTTCCTGTTCCTTAAGAAGCTGCCTTATTTCAATTGCCACCCTCCTGTACGTGTTGACAACATCTCTAATACCTAGCATTCTGCCCTCTATGCCTTTAAGGATTAAGCTGGCACCACATAATAGCATCCCCGCTACTGATGATACTTGTAGTGGCTCAGGTATAGTGATCAGCAACATACCTGTATTTCTTAGTTTTTCACTTATATCCCCATCTTCCCCCCTACCCCTCACGTTCTCCGTAACTACCCTGATCTCTCTTAAAGCCCTGACTACATTCTTCTTAACTACTACACCGCTTCTGAATTCCCTAGCAATTTCCTCTAGTGATTTCCTAGGTATTGTGTCAAAATATGTTTTTACCCTGCTGTAATTGCTGTACATGGTGATGACACCGGCTTTAACTGAGTGGTGAGTGAGGAGTTACCTCGCTGAACTACGCTTCAGCACTCACCTCCCCTTCGCTTGATGTTTCAGCAACTACCTCTCTAGCACCTGCTGCTACGGTAATCAGTAACTCCTCACCCTCCTGTAACGCATTCAGGAGCTCAAGCCCTAAGTGTGAAAGCTTGTAAACCCTGTAGTTACCCTTAGCATTAATCACCTCGATCACTCCCAGCGCCTCCAGTACATGAAACGTAGCTAGTACCTCATATCTAGGTAAACCAGTTAGTGCAACTACATCCCCAGGAGTTACTACGCGCCCGACCATAGACTCAAGAATTCTCTTCAGTCTTGACCTAAACTCCTTCATGATCCTGCACCAACTAGTTGCTGTATTTTAAGAATGTATTTAAGACACAACCCACTTCCGCTCTTAATGAACACTTTATAAAGCCAGTATAGTGTGGAGGTGTGTTAAGTGAGAGGTAAGTTATTGGGTAAGAAAATGAGGAAGGGTGTAAGTGATCTAGTAGTAATACTGACGTTAGTAGCTATCGCTATACCCGTAGCCCTAGCTGTCCAAGGTTGGCTCAGTTCACAGACGTCTAGAGTAGCATCATTTTCAACCGTACCCAACTTCGAGGCTATACTGGTTTCCAAGAGTGTTAGTGTGGACACTCAGGTGTACGTAGTAAAGATCAGGAACCTAGGCACATATAACTACAGCTTAAAAAACCTGACAGCATACGGTGTCCTAGAGTCAGGTAAGGTTATTAGTGCTTCCAACACCACCATCATAGCATCAAATACTGAACGCTCATTAGAGCCAGGGGAGTCTATTACCATTAGCGTAACGTTTAGTAGCTCGAGTAAGATTAAGAGCATAGTCATTGAACTAACGAACTCTATTACTAATAAAGTAGAGAGTGTTGAAGTAAATGTAGCATAAAGTTTGTTTTACTTCTGAATATCAAATTAAAATTTTTAATAAAACAGGTACAACCCGCTTTCTTCCTGAGGTGGTAATCAGTGGAGGTACTGCATAAGTATATGGTAGGGACTACCGAGGTCTCAATAATTAGGGATGAATCAGGCAATTACATGTACATTACTGCTGAGAAACTAGGTAGTAAAGTTCTGGAGGAGCTACGTAATAACTTAAGTAATTTAATTCAGTCACTCCCAGGCACAGAAAACCTTAACTTTTACGATTTAATCAAAACCGCAAAAGAAGTGCTCGGCAAAAGCGATGAGGAAGCAACCGCACTGGCATATGCTATAAGGAAGGAATTAAAGTACAAGAAACTGCAAGTGCTAATCGAGGACCCCTATGTCGAGGACATATCTATAGTCGGTCCCGGAACAGTTTGGGTTAGACACAAGTTGGTTCTTGCTGCAGACCCGAATGCTGACTATATAGCGTCGAATATTACATTAAATGAACGCGAATTCCTCATCTACCTTAACATGCTGGCTGAAAAATCAGGTAAACTACTTACTAAGTCCGCACCTATCTTAGATGCTAATTTACCCGAAGAAGATGGCGGTCACAGAATACACTTGGTACTGCCAGACATAGCTAATGGGAAAGGGGAGATAGTGATCAGAAAGAAAAAATCTAGCATGCATGTTAGGTTAAGCGACCTAAAAAGGCTGGGCTCGTTGAATACTGCTGTAGTTAATTATGTTAGGGAGGTCATAAGTAAGCGCGGCTCCTTGTTTATAGTTGGCCCTCCAGGCTCTGGGAAAACGACACTATTGAGGGCGATACTTCACGATCTGATACCGAAGAACTGGAAAATAGTCATAATAGAGGACACACCTGAGATTGACGTCCCCCACGACTCGTGCTGGGTGAGGTACGTAGTTCCAGTTAGCCCTTGGGGAAAGAGGCATGAAAGCATAGACCAGATGATATTAGCTAAGGCAGCTCTAAGAGCCTCCGCAAACAGGTACCTAGTTATAGGAGAAACTAGAGGTGCTGAAGCTAAGGTGCTAGTTCAGGCACTCAACATGGGGCTTGGAGGACTCACTACATTTCATGGCGGCTCCGCTGAGGAGGCAATAATGAGATTGATGAGTCCTCCAATAAGTCTCACGGCATCACAGATAGGTATGTTTTGGGCGTTCATAACGGTAAGCTATGTTATTGAGTCAGGAGTTAACAGAGCTGTAGTTAGTATTGATGAGCCCTTATATGATAGAAAGACGGACGATGTTGTCCTACACAACATATACACGTACGGTGAAGAAGTTGATGACCGTGAGTTAATTGAAAGAAGTATAAAGTTGAGACCGCACATGGAGGTGAGAAAAGCTGTTACGCTTGTCCAGGAAATACAATAAAATAAATAGGGCAGGAAGTAATTTCTATGTAAATAAGATCAATTACCTAAGGATCTTAGCAGGTAAGGAGAGGCTGCTGGGACGCAGAGCTAGGTCTCATACTGTGAAGCTAGTACTTTGTAGTTCAGCCGCGTTCTTTTTAATCACCCACGTAATTCTCTCATTACTAAATCTTAGAGTTGTTTTTACTGTGAATTTGCACATTCTCGAATACTCCGTGATTATTTCAGCTATTGCAGGGTTTTCTTGGCCCTACGTATACTACTATGTCAAAGCACGCAGCAGAGGAAATGCTGTTGAGAGCGAATTAAAGTACTTCATAATAAGTGAAGGAGTATCAACTACGAATGCGAGTGAACTTATTAGTGACTTAGTAAGCACGAAGGACTGGCCGCACGTCTTTCCCTCACTCTCTAAGGAATCTGTAAGGTTTCTTAAGTTAAGGAAGTTCATGGCTCTATACGATACCATCAGGTACTACACTAGGTGGATCACATCTCGATGGGTCTCTAAGTGCTTAACTGATTATATGCATTCACTATCCCTGGGAACAGCGCTTGAGTGGCTTCAAGATAAAACTGATGAACTAATCAATGAGCTTAGGTCATCTACGCAAGCAGCTATAAAGCTGAGGACGACGGTTTCACTAATACTGGCAGTAATACTGGGCTACGTACCGCCACTATTGGCTGCACTCTCACTACTAGTAGGTGAAGAAGTTGTTGCTAAAGCCTTTTTAATAACACTTCTGGCTACACCGTTGTCCATGTCATTAATCCCGAAACTGCCTTACCATGCAAGAATTACCTCTAGAATTTCAAAAGCTAACATACCGTTGGCTTTAGGGGTAGTCTGCGCTACGACAGCTACTGCAATCTTAATTACATACATAATTAAAAACAATGTAAACGTAGTACTTACTGCCGCTACCTGCCTTTTGGTGTGGGGCTACATCAAAACATATTGTTATTTTAGGGGAATCACTGAGGCATTTGAACTTCCCAGGGTGTTGGCAAGAATATCTGAAGCGCCTCTGGTGATATCAAACCCTTGCAGGTTAATTGCCGAGATCTTATCTAGCAGCAGAGTGCGCTCCTTCAAGTACGTGGGCTCGAGGTTTAAATTAGATAAGGTTAACGAGCTCGCTAGCGAACTGAACTTGTGGACATCAAAGTTTGTTCTTTATGTTATCGCTAAATCCATTATTAACGGGGCACTTACACGAGAGCGCATTTTAAAGCTTAGGGAACTCATCTTGGATTTTATTAGGGATATTAAGTCGCTATTAGCTACAAACACCGTCATAGTTGTGATGACGGTGCTTCTGCCGTATATAATTAGTTCTATTTCAGGACTAGCAACCCATAGCCCGCTACTGGGGGTGTATTCTTTAGTTGCCTCAGTAATGTTCTCTGTGTATGCGTCTTATGTAGTCTTTGGTGACCTGACAAATACGGTACTACCTGGTATGACACTGCTCATGCTTTACTTAATTGGTGGTTCACTTTGATGGTTCCCGAACTTGTAGATATCTTAACCACACATGAATTAACTGAGGCTCTACACTTGCCGCATGATTCTAGGTTGCTTAAGTCACTTAGATTACTGAGGACCAGTAAGGGGAACTTAGTGATTATACCTAATATAAAGTGCGCCCTTCCACTATTCGCTGTACTCAACGGTACTTCGAACGGTGCTGGAATTGTGAGGGTAGTCAATCACGTGCCTGATATTAACTCAGTAGTGAAGGATTTGGCGTGTGGTAAAAGCCGTGAAGTAGAGATTGGCAGGGCACTCTATGTGAGGAATCACGATTCCATTATATCTGTGTGTGACAGGGGTGGCAGATGTTTTGAATTATCTAGTACTTCTAGATTAACGTACAGTAATTACTTGGAGACCCCCGTTATTGTCTTCTGTAGTAAGAAGTACTGTGTACACCTGGATCCCATAGAGAGGAGGTTAGTTAAGGTCAAGAGAGTTTTTCTGAGTACGCATGGTTCTACGTCATGCCTGGTAGCTATAGATGATGTGTGCCGCGTGCTTCTATGGGATAAGTATGAGGGTAACTTTAGAAGCTATGAGGTAGATGGGTGTGGGATGAGCATTAACAGGCTGGTATGTAGTGATAACTTATGTACTGCTTACTCTGAAGGTGAGGCACTGGCCATCTCCTTCAGTGGCCTGTACTCAATACCTAAGTCACTAAAGCCCTTAATTTCATGCGGTGCGAACGATTACTTCATTGATGAAAACTACGGTGTTTTAGTTCGGTCGGTTGGTGGCGAGCTAGATCCTGTAGCTGTTACGGGGCCTGCTACTCCCTGCGGCTGTGTCAATGGCTTTCCGGTAATCTCCAGCAGTTCAGGTATTGGGATCCTTAATGATAGGATTTGGCTCATAATACGTTCGGGGAGGTACTTAGAGGCCTCTGCGTACAGTAATGTTATAGCTGTAAGACATGGTAGTAGGACGGAGTTCGTAGTTTTTGAAGAAAGCGAAGAATTTACATCCCATGCTAGCGTCACTAAGTGCGTGGTTGGAAAAGGCGGTCTTACGTGGTGCCTGTCAGGCGGCAACTTGATTCTGCTTAATCCTCTTAAGCCTGTGAAGGCCGAGATTAAGGTGCTGAGCAGTAAAGTTGATTCTTGGGACTATGCTTCAGTCACTTTATCGCCTTGGTTCCCAAATTCAAGTTATGAAATAAGCAAGTTCGTCAGGGTAATCAGTGAGGTTGTGAGAGATAAAGAGCTAGTGCTTAAGCTCAGACCTAAGCAGCTAGGGTGGTCAGGTACGGTACGAATAGTTTTGCGCACACCAGTCATATCATTGAGCGAGAGCTTTAACCTAACATCATCGAGGCCGAGGATAAAATCGGTTGAAGTAGTAGACTGCAAGTACTCTCCGGATGGTATTCTTAAGAACTCTGATAGTAGACCCAGCAATACACTAATAAAGCTCAGAGTTACGCCAGTTAACCCAGTTCCTGAGAGGGGGACTCTAGAAATGATATGCCGTGACGTCAGGGGGCCTAAAGCCTCAGAATACAGCATCCTTATTGACCCGGGTCCGTCTGAGAGAGAACTCGATATAGTGGCAGCCAGTAGGGGTGATAAGCTTGAAATACTATTTAACTTGCTCTACGACCAGGGCGACAGGTACTACTTGGGCAGGTTGTCGATTGATTTAAGTAACTACATGATCCCTAATCCCCTGAAATCAATAGATTTTATTTTAACACATGTTGGTAGTGAGACCCTCATATGCTCCAAGGAGGATAGCGCGGTATTAAGACTTACCTGCTACGATGGTAGGGTATTCGAAGGAAACTCGTGTTTAGTTGTTGAGAATTGCGTTCTCCCAGCTGTGCTAGAGCTGGAGGCTCAGAATGAGTACTTTATTTGGAGGCAATACAGGATTTTGGATGATGTGTTAGGTAAGCCCTTATTGATCAGTACACCACGTGAGGGAGAGGACTTAAAATTAGCGCATACATCTTCTAATATTGGTGGTTTCATCTACAGTAACTTGGTTGTTGATACTAGTTCATCTACGACTTTAATTAAATGTGTGGATTTTGAATTAACGGCTCCAGACGAGCTAGTGCTTAAGTATTCGACTGATCTCCCATCCATAGTTGTTGTTGCCTGCGGTAACAAGATAAAGTATGCTGACGTTAGGGAGGGTAGTTTTAAAATTGCTTTGGGAGATGACTGCCTTTTTAGAGGTATTAGAGTGTATGCTATTGGGCCAGCAAATATTACTGACCATGTATTATTACCGTTCGGGAGGTTGTTTAGAGCCCTGCTTGAGCTAGCTGTCAAAACTTCTTTAAAGCTCGGCAGTTACTTGGGGGTTCCGAGGTGAATAATGTGGTCTGTCGTAAAAACAATGAGTTACTCGGAATGCTCGGCTTACGTGATGTTAAGATTAGTAATGACATAATACTGTATGACACGGGTAAGGCCCTGTGTGGAAGGAAGATCCTCGTAGTTGAGGGGCTTGCTGGAAGTGTTGTAGAAGCAGGCAGTGATGAAGTCGTACATTTCCTACGTGCGTACTTCAATACCTTGAATTTAGGGTTCCCTATCGAGGTTAGGACCTACGTGACCCCTGTGGATAGAGATTCCTATTTAAGGGAATTAGATAAGAAAATCGAAAATATCGTGCTAGTTTTAGAGACTAATCCGTCGAATACTAAGTTGAGAACAGAGTTGGAAAAACTTAAGAAGCTGCGTGATAAGGTGTTGAGGACGGGCTTAAGTCCCTTCGATGCTGTAGCTTTTTTCGCTGTCGAGGCTTGCGCTGAGAATGAAAAAGAAGTTCTGAAGACACTGGATTCTAGAGCGAAGATACTCATGAATTCACTAGAGGCTCTAGGTATTAGGGTCAGGGATCTTAGAGGTTTAAGGAGAAGGATCATCCTTAAGTTATTTTTTCGACCTTGTAACCGGAGGGGAAGTAATCTTATTGAGAGAGTACTAGCTGCCGTATCTACACCGAAAATTAGAGTGGTTGGATTTAAGGGTGCTGTTCTACATCCATTCATCATCAATGCTAAAGTGCGCCTAACCCTGAGGTCGTCAGGCATCTTGTTAGGTACTAACTTAATTACTAAGGAGAAGGTTTATTGGAATTTGGAGAGGTCCCTCTCACCGCATGTCCTAGTGGTCGGTCCTACAGGCTCCGGCAAGACGGAGTTTCTCTCTACGTTGGTCAAGAGATTGAAAGATGTTTATGGTATTCAGGCGATTGTGCTTGATGTTAAGGGGGAGTACTCAGAGAGGTTGTCGAGAAGGGGACTGAAGATCAGCATAGCTCGTCTAGGCGATAATGCAGGCCTAGGTCTTCGCGAGATAGCTATTAGACTTCCTAGGGAGTCTAGGGTAGGGATAATTACAGAGCTGCTTGTTAATGCGTTTCTGCTATCTAGTGAGAAGGAGGTTGTCTCCAGTTTGTACCATGCCTTAGATAGCGCCTTATCTGATTACTCAGTACGTGAAGAGTGGTTGAAAGAGGTGATGGATTACGTTACTACATTTGAGGATGGGTATCTATGCTATAAGGTGAGTACTATCTTGAATTACATAGCTCCATTTGATGATGGCGAGCCGCTACTCAACATGATAGCCAGCCTATCAGATGATGTCTTAGTTATTGACTTAAGTTATGCTGTAAGCGTTAGTTCTGCCCTTGCATTACTCACAGCTGGGGCGATCATTAAGTCCCTGGAGCTTACTATCCTAAGTCCTTCTAGACTAAGGAATTCTTTAGTACCGAGGATAGCCCTAATTTTTGATGAGGGCTGGATCTACCTCAGGAGAAATGATCTCGTAACTAATTTGGTAAGGCTTGGTAGGGGTTATGGGGCGCTAGTCGCTCTAGCAACCCAAGACATAGGTGATGTTATTGAACTGAGTCGCGGATTTCTTGACAATATTGGTTTATTTATGGTTCTAGCATCACCTGATAGAAGCTATTGGAGCAGATTGTCTGAGGTACTGAGAATTAGGCGTATAATTGAGCAGTACTCACTTCTTCTCGGGAGAGGTGAGGGTGTAGTTAGGATTTCCCCAGATCCCAGACCTTTACCGCTTAAGTTAATTCTCGACTAAAGGTACTTAGTCTGGCAGGTTAACTCTAGCGAGTACTGTGTTACTTTCCAGTTCCCTTACTTCAGCTACACGTAATCTTAGATTTATCACTCCATATGACTTGCGACCGCTTAAGTAGCCTGCTAAGGTGCCCGGATTCATTATCAATACTTTATTTGATACCCTCAAGTCGTATTGGTGTGTGTGCCCATATAGGACGATGTTGTAGTAGTTGCTACTTACTAACGCGTAAACAACCTTCTTTGTTAGGTCAGGGGTTTTAAATCCGTGAATAGCCACAGCTTCATAGTTCCCTATCCTGAGCTCAAGCGGTTGCTCATTTAATTTGCCTTGCCCTATTTCCATGAGTTTCACTTTATCGCCGTCGTTATTTCCCAGTAGGCCTATGAAGTCGACATCACCTAGCTTAAGTATTTCTGTTAAGGTAAAGGGAGACGTGTAATCGCCCAGATGGATCATGGTACTGACATCTAGCTCCTTAATTACATTCTTAATTTTTGGTAAGCTTTCGATCGCGTCATGAGTATCTGATATTATTAAATATGTGCTCAATTCATTCACCAAGAAAATTAAGTTAAGTATAGAATAAAAACGAAAAATGATTAAAATTTATTTTACTTTAGACTTTTACTTTAACCCTCAGGATAGTCGTCCGGTACCTTAGCTCTAAAGTACTTACCTGTTTCAGGGCTCTTGAATAGACCTATCTTAACGCCCTTCCTGCCTCTGGGAGCTAGTGTCCAAACTTTCTCTGGTACCAGCTCTACCTCCTTACCAGTCGTGGGGTCCTTTACCTTAACTGGCTTCTTGGCCATTTTATTTCACCGATATCATTAGATATTGAGTGCTGTTAAGAATTACTTAGTATCTTTAATGTTTCTTTTTAAGTTTTCATGATAATTACTTTAATATAAACTAAAGAATTACTTTAGTATAACAAGGCCACTACTTCAACATATAAATATATCCTTAAGGAAATATTCATCTAACTGATGAAAAAATAATTAGTCAATACAAAATGTAATACTGAAGGTCACGGTTAACTAATTAATGGTAGAAATACTGGGTAATCCTACTGTAAACACCATGTTATATACACACTATTTATATACACTATAAAGTGAATTAATTCAAGCTTAGTACATAGTGCAAGTACGCCATAGAATTACTTAAAACCCCCTTAACTTAATTTGATATTGGTGCCGGGGTAGCTCAGCCGGTAGAGCGCCGGGCTGTTAACCCGGTGGTCGGAGGTTCGAATCCTCCCCCCGGCGCCATTTAATC
>JAGGTW010000092.1 GCA_021163585.1 Desulfurococcales archaeon
AAACCTTCAATTTAATAGCTAACAACACCTTAACTACCTCTGTGACGCCGCCTATAGGTACTATCACCTCAAAGAATAGTGCAATACCCGTGATCGATAATATCTTAACGTAATTAACCCTCCTCAACGAATATATTACAAAAAACCATATGGTGGCGTGCACCACAGGCGCAATTAGTCTGAGAAAGAAGGCCATTAAGGCTTCTGTAGGATTACCGTGTGCCACTATCTCGAGAAACTTAATGAAGTCACCCTTATATACATAGGCAAATATGGCCACATAGGCCGCAATACCCAGTAGTATGCCTATCATCAGGTATTTCTTGACGCTCCCAGACCATCCTATTTCCTTCATTTGCATCTAAACCACAATATCAGTTCAGATATTAATCTTTAGGTACTCGACTGCTTATAGCGGTAAGCCTAGTACAGTATTAACTTTATATTTCATATGGTGTTGAACCATGTGAGTACCATCAAAAAGCTAGAAACAATAAAAGTATTTTCAAGTAGTGGTTAATGGTTAGAGGATGCTAAGAATATCAGGGTGGGGCATGTATATACCTAGAAAAACAATTGTTGTGGAGGACCTTGAAGTTCCAGCACCAAGTGACGACGAGGACTCAGTTACTATGGCTTACGAGGCTTCACTAAGGCTTCTCGGAGACCTAGAGAACAGTATAAAGAATCTCGCAGTTGTTTCAGATGACATGGATCATGTTAAGTTAGGTGTCCTGCTATCACTGCTCGACGTAAGTGATGTGAGTGCTCACATCTCACAGGACTTAACAGAGGCCCTTACATTCATAAATAAGGTTCCCAGAAATGAGACAAGTATGCTGATCGTCGTGAACTCCCGACCACCAGCTGGATGCGCAGCCTTAACGTTCAACGATGTCGCTACTCAAGCTAAAGTGCTCTTTCTCAAGACACTAAGCGAGAACCTCACATTCACTAAGCCGTCCAGCACAAAGTTAAATACTTTCATGGACTTAATACATGAGGTTCTCTTACTGCGTAAAGCCCCTAAGCTTTTATCTAATGTACTGAAAGAATTGGCTCTAGAACCCTCAGAAATTTCATATCTTGCTGGATGGGCACCTAAGCTATCATACCTAATTAAGGCTGCTTCTAGGTTAGGGCTACCGTCAAGAGCTTTATCTATCTTGAGTAAGCTATCGGCAGCGGGATTCAGCAATAAGTTGCTGGCTGTGATGGCCCTTATCGAGTCGCTGAAGTCATCAAACACAAATGATAAAATGCTTTTTGCTGTTCTGGAGGAAAGCGGTAAGTTTCTGTCTTCAGTAATTGAGAGAATTTGAGGGGTTTTAATCTATGAGGAAAGCATACATCGTCGGCGTAGGCATGACTAAGGTAGGTAAATTCTACGACAAGTCCATTAGGGAATTAGCTGCTGAAGCAGTCTTTAAAGCACTTGACGAGGCAGGGAACGAAAAGCCTGATGCTATAGTCGTCGGTAACATGTTGAGTAGCTTGGCTGAACAAGAAAATCTAGCATCATTAATTGCTGATTACACAGGCTTGAGGGGTATATCGGGATTTAAGGTTGAGGGAGCGTGCGGCTCAGGAGGTGCTGCATTCCTAGCTGGGTACTCACTCATTGCCTCAGGAGTTTTTAAGAAGGTATTAGTTGTTGGAGTGGAAAAGCTAAGTGAGAGGCCCACACCAGCTACGTCGAGAGGTCTCGCGTGGGCTGCTGACGCGGACTATGAGTTAGTTCACGGCGTGAGTTTTGCTGGCTTAAACGCACTCGTAATGAGGTACTACATGAGCAAGCATGGCGTGAGTAGGGAGGAGATGGCTGCATGGCCTGTCTTAATGCATGAGAATGCTCTTCAGAACCCTTATGCACAATTAAAGAAGAAAATATCTATTGAGGACGTTCTCAAATCGCCAGTGATAGCCGACCCTGTCAGACTATATGACGCCAGTCCACTAAGTGATGGGGCTGCTGCAGTAGTACTTGCGTCAGAGGAAGTAGCTAGGAAACTATCTGATACTCCAATACATGTGGCTGGCTTGGGGAACGCCCTCGACAGTACGGACCTGACGTCCAGGTACGAGCTTGACAGATTATTAGCATCTAAATTATCAGCTGAAAAAGCGTTTCAGATGGCGGGTGTTAGCAGCAAGGATATAGATGTAGCCGAGATACATGACGCATATGGGGTTACTGCGGCTATTAGTCTTGAGGAATTGGGTTTCGCACCAAGAGGTAAGGGAGCTAAGCTAGTTTATGAGGGTAGGTTCAGAGCTGGTGATAGACCTGCTGTCAACCCTTCAGGAGGATTGAAGGCGAGGGGACATCCCGTGGGTGCGACAGGTATTTACCAGATAGTTGAGGTCGTACTTCAGTTAAGAGGTGACTTCCCGGGTATTAATGTGGGCGGTGAGATCGGGCTGACTCAGAATTTAGGTGGCGTAGGTGCGAATGTAACAACCACTATATTAAGGAGGTGAAGCATGTGCTAACTATTCAAAGGGTTTGGAGACTCCAGGAGAAGCTCATCAAGTTAGTTGGTTCAGAATGCATGGACTGCGGGTACGTGTGCTACCCACCTAAAGCTGCTTGCCCTCGATGCGGTTCTAGAGAGGTAAAGAAAATACAATTGCCGAGAGTAGGGAAGGTATTGTCTTATACTGTACTGAAGGTGCCTGTTGAGGGCTTCGAATCCAAGTCCCCACTTATAATAGCTCTCGTAGAGTTGGGTAAGGCCAGAATAATTACTCAGCTAACGGATGTTGGAGCAAATGAAATTTACGTAGGTATGCCTGTAGAAGCAACCATCAGGAAGTCGCCTCAAATGATCGAGGGCGCTACGCACTATATAATTAAGTTTAAGCCTGTGATTAAGAAGTAATTATTCATGACTAAATTTACCTAGTTCAGAACGTCAATCTTCTTTAATATTTTCTCCTTAATTTACCTTGGTGATACCTTAATGAGCGACTGGATAGATATAAGTGAGTTCAATAGAATTGACCTGCGGGTAGGCTATGTAAAACAGGCGGAAAAAGTACCGTACTCTAAGAACTTAATTAAACTTCTTGTGGACTTAGGTAGTGAAGAGCGCCAGATAATTGCAGGATTAGCTAGGTGGTATAGTCCTGAGGAACTGAGAGGTAAGTACGTAATTGTCGTAGCTAATCTAAAGCCTAAGAAATTCATGGGTCTCGAGTCCCAGGGCATGATCTTGGCTACATGCTCTGAAGAGGGTGGCAGACCTGTACTAGTAACTGTGGCAGAGCCAGCTAAGCCGGGCTCAAAGATATGCTAAATACATAGGTTAGTACATAATATAGGTCATGAACTCCGTAGGTGTAGGATACATATTCACTATTTTTACCTCTTTTCTCTTCACGTCAATGTACCGCTCAATCAACTCCTTCGGAAATACAGGTTTGAGGTACTCATTATCTGATTCCAGTTCATCAAGTGCCTCATCCAGAGATCTAGGAAGTACCTTAATACCGGACTCCTTTATCTTCCATTCAGACATCGTGTATACGTTCTCACTGGTCGGCTCACCTGGATCTATCTTCTTTCTTACGCCGTCCAAACCTGCCATTAGTATTGCCGCCAATGCCAAGTACGGATTTGTTGCTGGATCTGGAGGTCTGAACTCTACCCTCACCCTCCTGTGTGTGCATGTCTTCGGTATTCTAATTGCCACAGACCTGTTCGCGATGCCCCAAGTTAGGTAGATAGGGGCCTCATAACCTGCTACAAGCCTCTTATATGAGTTCGTCGTGGGTGACACTATAGCTGATAATGACCTGCCGTGCTCTATGAGCCCGCCTATGAAGTACCTACATATTTGACTTATTCCGTGCTTATCATTAGCATCATAGAACATGTTACAGCCATTATTCCATAAGCTCACATGTGTGTGCATGCCAGACCCATTATCACCGTACACTGGTTTTGGCATGAAGTTAGCTATTAAACCGTACTTCGATGCTGTGTACCTGGCCACATACTTTATTGTCATGATGGAGTCAGCTACATCTACTGCCTTACCCGGAGGCGTTGTAACTTCTACCTGATTGGGGGCTACTTCATGGTGATTTGTGGGAGGAGTCTTCTCCATGTCTTTTAAGTACTCGATTATTTCGAATCTAACCTTACTTATTAGGTCGCTGTATGAAGGGACTTCATACCCGACCCTAACCCCCAGAACACCATTTGGATACTTCTCATTTAGTTCCACTCTCACGTAGAGCTCGCTCGGTGTCACATTATACGCTACTTTATGAATAAAGAATTCTACCTCGACCCCTATTACCTCTCTTAGGTTCTGGGCAGAGACGTACTCACTAGCTCTTCTTGCTACAGCTCTGCTGTCGCCCCAGAACGGCATACCATCAATTCCTATTGAGCAAAACACCCTCCCCCTCCTTCTGTCCCAAGGAATTACTGCAAACGTCCGTGGGTCTGGACTCAGTCTCAGGTCGCTGCTGTTAATTTCAATAATATCCGCTGAGGAACCATCCATAGTGAACTCGGAGTTCCTAGCATACAAGTCATATGGAACTACTAATTCATGGAGTCTTCCAACTAGGTCAGTGTAGTGAAGTGAAACCCACATGACCTCACTGTTCGATATGTCTGCATCTCTTTTCTCCATTTCTGTTCACTAATTATGTTAGTAGTTTGAACATATTAAAAGATGAGTTATCAAGAGAGTTAAACATTTAAATAAGGTTCTTTATATTGTAAAGAGGGAGGCAAGCTTGAAGAGTAGGAGAAGGTCTATAGTATTAGATGATATTGATATGATGATACTCAGGAGGCTGGCCGTGTACGGTAAAGAGGGCATTCGAGAGCTTGCAAGGAACTTAGGTAAGTCACCGAGTACCATAGCATTTAGAATAAAGAGACTGGAGCGTGAGGGAATAATTAGAGGGTACACTACAGTAATTGATTATAGGAGGCTAGGTTACCAAATAAACGCAATTACTCTGCTGCAGGTGGACGGTGCTTACATAGAGGAACTAGAGGAGATACTTACTAAGGAGCCCAATGTCAAAGCAGTGTATGACGTGACTGGCGAGTATGACATAGCAATTATAACGTCATTCAGAGAAGTAGAAGACTTAGACAAGTTCATAAAAAGGATCATTAAGATACCGCATGTCAAGCGCTCAATGACCAGCATCATCTTCAGGGTAGTTAAGGAAACACCCCATGTGGAGGAGTTCCTGAGGTAGCTACCATAAATATTTTTAATAATTTTACTTCGTCCATAAATGCCTGTATATTGTTCGGAAATGTATGAAAAAACTAAATGATGTTATTTCTGTAGCTTTTCTTTAATTGATGCATGAGCTGCTGCCAGCCTAGCTACTATTATCCTGAATGGTGACGCACTCACGTAGTCTAGGCCTGCCTTATGTAGGAATTCTATTGATGCTGGATCACCGCCATGCTCTCCACATAAGCCCACCTCAAGCTTCGGGTTAACGGTCTTACCATTCTTCGTGCCATACTCAACCAGTTTACCAACACCTTTGGTGTCCAGCGTCTCGAATGGATTACTCCTGAGTACTTCTAACTCTAGGTACTGCGGCATGAACTTATTCTCTACATCATCTCTGCTGAAGCTGAATGTTGCCTGAGTTAGGTCATTCGTTCCGAAGCTGAAGAACGCCACCTCCTTAGCTATTTCATCAGCTGTTAGGCAGGCTCTAACAGTCTCTATCATCGTGCCTACCAGGACTTCGTGCTCCTTGCCATCCTTAGTTCTGAAAGCATACGTGCCTGGTGCATCCTTTACAATTAATTCGAAGCCGTGGTCCTTAGCTACGTCCTTAAGCACTGGCAGTATAGCTTTCTCTCTAACATACCTGATCTCATTGGCCTCTGCTACCTGTGGGATCATTATCTCGAGTTTCGGATTGTGGCCCTCCTTGATCAGTTCTGCTGCCGCCTCGATCATTGCTCTAGCTAGGTAGTAGTATATTTCAGGGTAGGTAACACCTACTCTGACGCCTCTGTGACCCATCATAGGGTTATGCTCCTTCAGTACAGTAACTCTCCTCAGAAGCTTTTCTAATTCAGTGATCCTTTCCTCATAGCTCTTGAGTAAGTCTGGTGTGATCTCCCTTACCGCTTCTGACGACTTCAGCGCGTAGTAGGCTATTCTCATTTCATACAGCTCCTTGAGAATCTCCTCTGGCGCTGGCAGAAACTCGTGAAGTGGTGGGTCAATCAATCTTATTACGACTGGTAGGCCGTCCATGATCTTCAGCATCTCCTTAAAGTCCGGCTTTATCATCTCCGCCAGCTTCTTCAAGTGCTCCTCCCTCTCCTCACTGGTCTCTGCTAAGATCACCTTCCTCAGCGCCTCAAGCCTCTCAGGCTTCCTAAACATTCTTTCAATTCTAAGTAGGCCTATTCCTTCCGCGCCGAACTTCCTCGCTATTGTGGCATCCTCAGGTACGTCAGCATTAGCTCTAACACCAAGCTTCCTGAACTCATCTGCCCAGGCAAGAAGGGTTTGTAGCTCTGCTACTAACTCAGGAGCTATCGTGGGCACCTCCCCTACGTAAACGTTGCCTGTGTTTCCATCAATCGTGATCCAGTCACCCTCCTTAACTACAACGTCGCCTACTCTGAACTCCTTTTTCTCATAGTCTATCTTAATTGCTTCAGCACCTACGACTGCTGGCTTGCCTATTCCTCTTGCTACTACTGCTGCGTGTGAGGTCATTCCTCCCCTAGCCGTCAGTATGCCAACTGCTGCATAGAATCCGTGAACGTCGTCTGGCTTAGTCTCGACTCTGACAAGTATGACCTTCTTACCTTTTCTAGCCCAGTCAACCGCATCATCAGGATGGAATACTGCTTGACCGCTCACCGCACCTGGGGAAGCAGCCAAACCCCTTGCTATGGGTACTGCCTTAGCCTTAGGGTCAATTCTCGGGTAAAGTAGCTTGAGCACTACATCAGGCTTGACCTTAAGAACCGCCTCCTCCCTACTTATTATACCTTCATTAGCCATGTCTACAGCTGTTTTTACCCTAGCCATTGGAGTCATTTTAGCAGCTCTGTTCTGGAGGAAGTAAAGCCTGCCCTTCTCTATAGTGAACTCTATGTCCATAACATCCTTATTTAGCTTCTCAAGCTTCTTACCAGCCTCTATCAGCTCCTCGTATATTTTAGGCATCCTCTCCTTAAGCTCATCTAAGCTTAATGGAGTCCTAATACCTGCGACGACGTCTTCGCCCTGTGCGTTAGGCAGGAACTCACCGTATGGTTTGTTCTCACCTGATGCTGGGTCTCTGGTAAAGTACACACCAGTACCTGAGTCCCAGCCCATGTTACCGAACACCATGGTAACTATGTTTACCGCTGTACAGTCAGCAATGTCTGGTGTTATGTTGTTGGCGATCCTGTAGAATATGGCTCTCGGGTTCATCCAGGATCTGAAGACAGCCTTTATAGCTAGCTCCAGCTGCTTCCAGGGGTCGTGCGGGAATTCGCCTCTCTGCTCCTTAATTATCTTCTTGAATTCTTCTACGACCTTCTTCAGGTACTCGATAGCTAACCTCCATGAATTAGGAGCTGCGTCACTTGGTGGCTGAGCATCTAATCTCAACGAATATTTCGGGTACTTACTCTTTATTGCCTCAAGCTCATCAGGGTACTTACTCTCTACTTCCTTCCTGAATTCCTTGTCGTACTTCTCGAACGCCTCATCAAATACCTTCTCCTCAATACCTAGGACTATCCTTCCAAACATCTGCAGAAATCTCCTGTATGCGTCGTAAGCGAACCACTCATTATTAGATAGTTTCGCAAGACCCTTAACGGTCTCGTCATTGAGACCTAGGTTGAGGACTGTGTCCATCATGCCTGGCATTGAGACAGCCGCACCTGACCTGACAGATACTAGGAGTGGGTTCTCAACATAACCGAAGCCCTTACCAGTCTTCTCCTCTAATTTCTTCATGTGCTCCTTAACCTGCTCCATAAGCCCCTCAGGTAGGTCTAGGGAGTCTATAATCTCCCATATACGCTTAATTATCTCATCCCTAACACTTGGTGGAGGGTTCCTTTCAAGCTCCTTAACTAGCTTCTCCATCTCCTCCATCCGCGGCCCATAGAAGTCTCTACATGCTTCGGTAGTTATCGTAAAGCCTGGAGGTACTGGCAATCCCAGCTGGGTCATTTGGGCTAGTGATGATCCCTTACCACCAAGCAATTTCTTATTCTTCCAATCTCCCTCCTCAAAGGAGTATATGTACTTCTTAGTCATACTTACACCCTCTGCTACGATCAGAAAACAGAATATGTAAGCAATTAAAAACTTGTTTAATGCATTCTACATTAAATCTGTCATGAGCTCCCGCTATTCTCAAAATGAAGCATTTGATAACTGCTCTTAGCACAGTTGCGACTCCAGTACTTTAAACTCAATAAACACTACTAATATTATTCCCAGATACAAGATTATAGTTTCACTAACTGGGCTCTACGTATTTTACTTCAACTCTAAAAGCTATTCGCGCTACCCCACTCAACCAATCCCATAGAATCTTAAGTATCTTACACCACCTCCTGGCAACATAGATAGTATTGGCTAAGGGTGTGGTCAGGTAGTGTATGATTATGAAGAGCACTGTGTAAAGCATTGGAGTCACTTGAACCATGTAGAAGCTGTACTGGGTCTTAACCCCTACAACCCATGCAATAATGTACATTAAGTAAGTTCCCCACGCATAAATAAATACACTGCCCCTGTCAGGCAATGACCTAATTACCGGGAGTATAAACAATGATAGCGCTGATGTCAGAAGGTAAATATATATGTTACCTCTAGCTACTAGGTCTGCTACCCACTCGCCCCTAACTTTATCATAAGCATAATGCAGAACAAATGAGTTCCTACCTACCAGCCAGTCCCAGGGCATGGCTTGCGGAGGGCCCCCAGTAGTTTTTATGCTTAAGTGCCAGCGGAAAGCTCCTTCAACTGAATTGCTCCACCAGTTCATGAGGCCTTCATGGACTATTATAGGTACTGCCAGGACAATAAAAACCGCTATTGAGGTGTAGAGAAAGAAGAGTAGGACCTTGGCGGGCACCTCTTTTCTCACCCACTCAATGAGTCCTGGAACACCAGCAAACGCACCACTAAACTTACTTGAAAAAGCCAGTGCCAATGCTAAAGCCGCCCCGCCCAATGAATTCCTTAGTGTTGAGTACAGTGTTAAGTAGGTAAATAGCGCGACGTAAATATCTAACATGGCCACCATACTCATGGATCTAAATAGCGGGTCTAATGCTGTTGCCAGAGCAGCTATGACGCCCAGCAGTCCTCCTACTTCATCACGAATCACTAGTTTCAACGTAAGGTATATCAGTACGAGTATCACAGTGCCTGACAGAATCGACGGTATCCTCCAGCTTACCGGGTCATCACCCAGCACCATTACGGAAAGAGCTATCAAATACTTACCTAGGGGCGGGTGTTCGTAGTTCATGTAATCCACAATATCCTTAGAATTTGGGTAGCAATACCCCACTATGCAGCGTTTTACGTGGGGTAACATACGTGCAGCACTTAAATTGTTACTTGGTATGTCAGCACACACTGCTGGAAGAAAATTCCCATCTTCTTTGTACTTATAGTAATTAACCCCCTTAATTACAGTGCCTCCAAGGTTCTTGATTCCCTCCTTAATCTCAGCCTCCCACATGCTGTAAACAAATGAATTAAGTGGAGTCTCAAGAATTAGATTTACTCTAGTCCCGTTCCAGCGCCCACGAAGAGTGGCGTTAAAGTACTTTAAGAGAATATTTCTTGAAGCGCTAACGTACCAGCACTCATCAGATATATAGTCATCGATACCTGAAACATAACTTACACAGTATGCAGCATAACCTACAACAACTACTGCAAGCACTACCAATTCAACTAAAGTCAATATTTTCCTGCGTCTACTACTTGCCTCCGTCCTTAATCCCTAAATACATTGTTCAACCAAAATAAGTTTCTTCCTCCACGTAACTCTATTAAGAAGTAAGGGAACAAGTTGTAACAATTCATGTTTTTCATTCACTATCGCAGGGCGTCATCATTACTTTAATTAGCTATCGCTTAAGTTCAGTGTCGGAGGTTCTGCACATCAAGTATATGTTTGAATATCTGTTTTAAACTTGACAGTTTTGATTAGTACATCCTGATATTCAACACTAAGTAAAAAGTACGGTATTATTATTTAATGACCTGAAAAAGAATGTTGTTCCTACTTCCTCTTAGAGCTGACAAACACGTATACTGTCGTTCCGCAGTTGGGACACTTCCCTCTTATAGCTTTCCTACCATTCTTTAGAGTTACTTCCTCAGGACTCCTGAGGTCTACTTTCTTCCTGCACTTTACACAAAAGCCCACGACCATAGCTGAACCCTCATTTAATTTTACGAATGTATGGGTAATAAAAATTTTGTGGAGCTCACCCTTGTATGTAATAGTATACTCTCATTTACTGCAGTGATACCGACGAATTACTTATCTGCCTATGGCTTTAGTATTCATAATCACTTTTTCATGATTTGAAGCTAGTTTCTATTGCTGATTCTGCCCCTCAAGTAGCAGTTCATTAACTGATTCATGAGACCGAGTGGACCGGAAGTAAAATATCCTTAATTATTTCTAATGCGAACTATAGCTGTGGTGATAGCATGGAATTTAAAATCAAAGATGCTGGCTTAGCCAAGGAGGGCTGGACTCAGATCGAGTGGGCTGAGAGGCATATGCCAGTTCTAATGAAGATTAGGAAGGAGTTTGAAGAGGATAAGCCTTTAGCCGGGATCAGGATAGCCGCAGTTCTGCACGTTACGAAGGAAACTGCAGCACTTGTTAGGACTTTAAGGGCTGGTGGTGCTGAAGTATGGCTTGCAGGAAGCAACCCACTCTCAACACAGGATGAAGTAGCTGCAGCCTTGGTTGAGGAAGGAATCAGGGTATTTGCTTGGAGGGGCCAGACACCTGACGAATACCATTGGTGTATTGAAAGAATCGCATCGTCATACCCACATATAGTTATGGATGACGGAGCAGATCTCCACGCATACTTACACAGCAGGGGATCTGATGTTGGGAAGAAAGTAATCGGCGGTACCGAAGAAACTACGACGGGTGTGGTGCGGTTGAAGGTGCTGGAGAGGGATAGGAAACTTCTATATCCTGTGATAGCAGTGAATAACGCATTAACTAAGTACTTATTTGATAATAGATACGGGACCGGGCAGTCAGCTATAGATGGTATATTGAGATCCACTAACACATTACTAGCAGGTAAGGTTGTGGTTGTTGCAGGTTATGGGTGGGTAGGCAGAGGTATTGCTATGAGAGCGCGCGGTATGGGTGCAAGAGTAATTGTCACCGAGGTTAGCCCTCTGCGAGCGCTAGAGGCCGTCATGGACGGCTATGAAGTAAAGCCCATGGCCGAGGCTGCTAAGATAGGTGACATTTTCATTACAGCAACGGGAAACAAGGATGTGGTAAGGACTGAGCACTTTCAGTTAATGAAGAATGGAGCCATGCTAGCCAACGCAGGACACTTTAATGTTGAGATAGATGTAAGAGGTCTGGAGGCAATAGCTGTCAGTAAGAGAGTTGTAAGAAAATACGTAACTGAGTATGTCTTAAGGGACGGCAGGAGACTCTACCTAATAGCTGAAGGGAGGCTTGTCAACTTAGTAGCTGCTGAAGGTCACCCAAGTGAGGTCATGGATATGAGCTTCGCTAATCAGGCATTTTCAGTTAGGTACTTAATTGAAAATAAAGGTAATCTCCCTGCTAAAGTATACAACGTACCCAGCAGTATTGATGAGCATGTTGCAAGACTAAAATTAGAATCTATGGATATCAAGATAGATAGCTTAACTCAGGAGCAGAGAGAATATCTAAGCAGCTGGCAACTAGGGACGTAATTACGTACGTCAAGTTAAGAACCGTTCAAGACTACATTGGCCTAAGGTAAAACTAGTCAGAGCTAGCGGCACATATTTTAACACACTCGGAGACGCAATCTAGGAATTCCCTTCCTTTTTTACCCGAGCAGTAATCCATGCACGTTTCCTCGCATTTCAATGTTTTAGACTTCATCCTTGAGCCTCGAAGAAGGATATAGTTTCTCCTTAATAAGCCTTAAACCACGAATTTTTATTACTTGATCTTCCTGAAACAACTCTTTTTTAAACAATCTAAGGCAACTCACATAAATATACATCTTCTAACATGCCTTGTTCATTAAAGAATTCATATTCTGCAACTAAGTTCCAGTACGTTAGCAGTTTTCCTAAGATTGATTTAACTATTATTTTAATTGCCCTACCTACTGTTCCAGTTAATTGAGTAGCGCAAGGAATATTGAGTTGAGTATATTTTAATAAACCTTCCTATCAACACAGAAGCGGTGGTTCGATGTGAACAGGAGTAGGTGGCTGATTGGTGATATTAACAACATATGGTTTGAATATGATAGGCAAAACGACATTCTGTACATAAATTTTGGGTACGATATAGAGGACGCTGATGAATCATTCCTTACAGAAAATGATATCGCCATAAGAATAAAAAACGGAAAGGTGGTTTCTATTACAGTCTTTGACTTTACGAAAAGAATAGGCTTGGAAGTCTGATTTCAGAACGTAAAGTGCCTACTTTCCCATAGCCTAGGATAGGGGCACTTTGATTGTAAAGGAATTGTCCTTACGCTAAAAGTATTGCTTTCTTCTTGAAGTTCTTGAGGTCTCTGCTGAATGACCGGACATTGCCCAAGACTGCAACTAATTCTATTACGTAAATCCTAGAAGGTGCAGCAAGTTGTACTGCACTATCAGCGGGCCGAACACTAGAGACACTACACTCATTAGCTTAATCAGTATGTTCAGTGAGGGGCCTGCCGCATCCTTTAGTGGGTCACCCACTGTGTCACCTATTACACCTGCCTTGTGCGCCTCACTACCTTTCCCGCCGAAGTGTCCTTCCTCAATGTATTTCTTCGCATTATCCCACGTATTACCTACATTACCTTGGAAGAGACCTAGGAGCAGTCCTGTTACTATTGCTGCTATCAGAGCTCCCGCCAACGCGTATGGTCCTAGTACGAATCCCACTATAATTGGCGCAAGAATCGCCAGAAGTCCTGGTGTAATTAATCTCTTAATAGCGTACGTAGTTACTATAGCTACTGCTCTGCCGTAGTCTGGTTTCTCCTTAAACTCTAGAATGCCTGGCTTTTCTCTGAGCTGCCTCCGGATCTCATCTATGAGTACGAAGGCGGCATCACTAACAGCTATTATTACCAGCGCTATGAAGGCCGCAGGCAATGCTATACCTATCAACATGCCTGAAACCACCTTAGCATCCAGTATTGAGAGTAGAGACATCATCTTCTGTAGGCCATGTCCAGTGACCTGAGCTATGTTGCTTGAGTAGGCAGCTGAGTACGCTAGGGCAGTGAGTGCTGCCGAACCTATGGCGAAGCCCTTAGATATAGACTTCATTGTATTGCCTGCTGAGTCAAGCTTATCTGTTATTGACCTGACATCCTCTCCTAAGCCCGCCTGTTCCGCAATCCCTGCAGCATTATCAGTTATAGGGCCGTACGCGTCAGCACTCATGATTATTCCAGTAAGTGAAAGCATACCTACAGCAGCAAGTGCAACACCGTATATGCCGAGCCAGAACTGATAATAGCCCAGTAGTATATAGGCGATTAGCTCAGCTAGCGCTATACCTATAGCAGGTATCACAACGCTCAGAAACCCATAGGACATACCGCTCAGGATAGTTAGTGCAGGACCCATTTGCGACATCCTGGCTACCTTCATTACTGGAGCCTTATTCTTGTTCGTAAAGTAGTCACTGGTCATACCCACAATAATACCTGCGATCAACCCCAGTAAAACAACCACCCATACTCTCACACCTACTTCATGACCCAGCAGTAACGTCGTTAACGGATAAGAAACGATAGCTACTATAACTGCCGAGATAACGCTGGAGAGAGTTAGTGGCTTAGATGGGTCACCACCTTCCTTGACCCTCACAAAGAATGAAGCAATAATAGAGGACAATATCCCGGCTGCTGCAATTCCTAAGGGGACTATCACCCAGCTAGTCCAGTCGCTAGCTTGAGGTGGCAGAGCGACTACACCCTTAGTTATGATATTCTTGATAGCTACAGCCCCAATAAACATCGTCGAAATTATGGCTCCTACGTAGGATTCAAAGAGGTCAGCACCCATACCTGCTACATCACCTACGTTATCACCTACGTTATCTGCTATTACTCCAGGATTCCTAGGGTCATCCTCAGGTATGCCTGCCTCAACTTTGCCGACAAGATCAGCACCTATATCTGCTGCCTTCGTATATATTCCGCCACCAACTCTGGCGAATAATGCAACTGTAGATGCGCCAAAGCTATATCCTACTATATCCTTTACTGCCTCACTAGTTCCACCATAAAGAAGGTACTGCACCGCAACCAACAGTGTGCCTAAACCAACCACCATAAGCCCCATCACCATCCCTCCATTGAATGCGAGGCGAAGAGCTTTCCCTAAACCGAATTCCTTGGCGCTGTAAGTGGTTCGTACGTTAGCATTAACCGCCACCCACATACCAACATACCCAGCTGCAACAGACGAGAGCGCCCCGAGCACATAGCTTAGGGACATTCTAGGAGATATTAGCGCTAAAAGCACGGCTATGATGAGGGCTATAGTGAGTATGACGGAGTATTGCTTCTTAAGGTAAGCTTTAGCTCCCTCTTTAATAAAACCTGAAATCTCAACCATCCTACCAGTGCCTTGAGGCGACCTCAGTATTATTTTAGCTAGCACCAAAGCATAAATTATAGCTATTAGTCCCACCAGCGCAGGCATGATGGCAAGCATCTTAACACCCTAGATGTATGGCTTAGAGAAAACCTAAAAAAGTTTACACACTGGCGCTTTCCTACTTGGGTAGACTAGTACCTAAACACATTTATGTACTGGAGAACAAGAATTATATATACGGGTAATGACTCTAGTATTGAGGCATGGCATGGAGAGCACACATAGGGGAAATAGATCATGAAGCCCGGCAGTGTAATTAAGCAAATAGTAATTCAAAGTAGAACTAAATCCGCGGTGCACTGGGTGAAAGCGTGAGTACAAGCACTACAATATACTCTGGGTGGACATGGGATGAAGTAGTGGGTTCCGCCGCACTGGCTACAGCACTAATAAAGAAAGGAAAAAGAGTCTTCATTGAGTTCCCATCACCTCAGGAAGTGAAGAGTCTGATCATCAGTGGAGCATACTCGATCGGCATAAGTCATAGGGAAGGCGCTATTCTCAGGAATACCACAGCTGTAAAGTTCTTTGGAGATAAGAAGCTGGGCGTCATATTCAAGTATGACGGATCAGGCAGGTCTGAAATCATAATGAAGTTTGCCAATGTAAGATCTGTTACTGAAACAGTACTAGAATACGTGCTGACATTAAATGAAAAAATTGACGTTCCAGACCAGCTCCTCAATGATATAGTCAACATGAACGAGGTCAGATTTGACAAGCTATCACGTGTAGGTAAAATAATGTACAAAGCACTAAAAATGAACTACAACAACAAAGAATTTAGAAGAGAGATGTACAACTTCGCATTAAATGCCATTAAGACTAGGTCACTCAAACTGCCTGAGACAGTAGTTAGAGAAGCCGCAAAATTTGATGAAGCCCTGAGGATTGCTGGTAGGTTAATTAAGGAAGAACATTACGTTAAGTACGATACCATACCTTTGCTGGTGGTCTCAACAAAATTCAACGATAATTTCATAAGGCAGAACTTCAGCCTGCTGAAGCCCATAGCCTACGACCTACTTCTAAAGCTATGCAGGAGCAACGGCCTTGGAATGCTAGTGCTTGAAACAGATTTGGGACACACGCTGAGGGTGTGCCTACACAAGAAAGACCTTAGTTTTGTGAAAATAATATCTTCAATTCCCAGGGAGGTAAGTGAGAAATTGCTGATATCGTTGAGGGGGAATCACATCATAATTAAGTACAAGAACCCCAGCGAGAGTAGCTTAGATAATGTACTAGGTCTAGTAGATAAAATAACATCATCAATTCTTCAGAGCGGGCACTAGGTTGCTCGACAACCTGTAGCTTGAGTGGTGTCGTTAGGTGAGGACCGTCGTAACAGGAGGTGCTGGCTTCATAGGGTCCCACCTCACTGAAAAACTTGTATCCAGCGGACATGAAGTAATTGTCTTAGACAATCTGTCCTCAGGTAAGATATCAAACATATCTCACCTTATTGACTCAAGCAAGGTGAAGTTCATTAAGGCGGACTTAAAGTGCTGTGCTAGCAGGTGGGGAAGGTACTTTAGGGATGCTGATGCAATATATCATTTTGCTGCAAACCCTGAGGTCAGAGTTTCAGTAACCAATCCTAGAGTTCACTTTGATGAGAATATTCTGGCCACCTTCAATGTGCTAGAGCAGTGCAGGGTTAATGATGTTGACCTTCTCGTATTCGCGAGTTCCTCCACTGTCTACGGGGAGGCTGAAAAGTTTCCGACACCCGAAGGCTACCAGCCATTGGAACCCATTTCTGTGTATGGTGCTGCTAAGCTAGCCTGTGAGTACCTGATAGTCACATATAGTAAATTATACGGTATTAAATCACTGATCTTGAGGTTTGCAAACATAGTAGGGCCGAGGCAGACTCACGGGGTTATCGTGGACTTCATCAGGAAGTTGAAGTCAAATCCTGAGGTGCTTGAAATATTAGGGGATGGCACGCAGAGGAAGTCCTACCTTCATGTTCACGACCTACTGTCCGCCATTGATTATTCACTGAATTACTTAGTTCATTCAGGAAGCAGCTACGCAGTATTTAATGTAGGGAATGACGATTGGATAACAGTCAATGATATAGCGGAAATTGTTGTTGAGGAGATGGGTCTGGGTGATGTTGAGTTCACGTATAAGAAAGTCACAGAAGATGGTAGAGGCTGGGTAGGTGATGTCAAGTTCATGTTGCTTGATAACAGTAAGCTGAAGTCACTGGGATGGAGCCCTAAGTACCCTTCGGCAGAGGCAATAAGGTATGCCGTCAGAGCCCTCCTGAGAGAGCTTGATGAGAAATAGACCTTAAATATTAATTTGGAGGGTTGATCGTCCGCTACACCGTGTATTAAAATCTACTTTATCTACTTTTAATACGGTGATATGAAGTCCTCAGGTCTTGGCGGTTCAGGTCTCAGCCCTTTCCTTTCCCTGATCTTCCTAACTAGGTCAAGTAATAGAGAGTCGGGTACTGGTGCCCACCTACTGAATTCTGTTCCCCAGAATGCCCTACCTGCTGTGGCACTCCTTAATGCCTCAGCTAAGTCCATTGATTCAGCTACCGGTATCT
>JAGGTW010000067.1 GCA_021163585.1 Desulfurococcales archaeon
ATGATGGCTTTCTCTAACTCACTCACTGTTATGTTGCATGAAATAGCTACTGATAATACGTGAATTATTTCTGACGCATTATTACCTACTATGACCGCGCCCAGTATTTTCTTTGATCCCTCCTCTACAAGGAGCTTAGCAAAACCTTCAGGTGTTCGGGTCAACCTCGTGTAGTCCCTTGATAGCGCCGAGTACGGGAACTTAACAACTTCATATCTCATACTCCTTAACTTAGCCTGAGTCTCATCAAGTCCGACTATACCTATCTCCGGGTCACTGAAGACTACCGAGGGTACCGGCTCCCTCGGTAGCTCTGTCTTGCCCTCGGCTATTACTTCAGCAGCAATCAGTCCTTCCCTAGATGCTTTATGAGCTAGGAACGGAGGGCCGACAACATCGCCAGCAGCGTACACGTTCGGTATGGACGTCCTCATAAACTCATCTACAACCACAGCCCCCTTACTGGTGACTTCAACACCTACCTCCTCAAGACCTATGCCAGAGCTGTTAAGCTTCCTACCCACAGCTAGCAGCACCTTATCCACCTTAACTTCCTTTGCTTCACCGCCTTCCTTCTTAACTATTCTTGCAACTAACTCACCATTTCTTTCATCGATTGACTTAAGCACTGATGATAGCATCAGGTCGATTCCATACTTCCTTAAGTACCTAGCGATAACCTGCGACACATCCTCGTCAAACGTGGGTAGGGGTCTCTCAAGAATCTCAACTATGTGTACCTCAACACCTAGCCTGGCTAGCGCCTGCCCCAGCTCAACACCTATTACACCAGCACCCACTATCAGGATAGATGAAGGTAGCTCACTCAACTCAAAGAACTCCCTATTACTTATTACCCTCACACCATCCACGCTGACCCCAGGAATTGATGCTGGGTCAGACCCCGTAGCCACCAAAATATTCTTTCCCTCAATCACCCTCCTACCTTCAGCACTCTCAACAATTACCTCATTCCTATCCTTAAGTCTCCCAACGCCTTCAATGATGTCCGCTTCACTAAGCAGGTACCTGACTCCCTCCCTGCACCTGAGCACAATCCTCCTAACCCAGCCCATCAACCTACGTGAGTCAACGGACTTTAGCTCTAAGTTAATTCCTGCGGCCCTACTCACACTGGGTAGGTGTGAAGCGTGTGAAGCCTCAATCAATGCCTTAGAGGGTATGCAACCCCAGTTAGTACACTCACCACCTAGGAACTTCTTCTCGATAACAGCTACTTTCAGACCTTCCTTAATCAGCCTCAGGGCCGCCACGTACCCTGCAGGACCACCACCCAGGACTACTACATCATACACTGCAGGCACCAAGATCCATTTAGGGACGCCTAAAAATTCCTTCCTGCCCACCTGTAGTACCAGAACCTATAGAGGAGTTCATAAGCTCAAACCATGTAGCACACATAAATCACGCTATCTAAGCTACCTCTCTTATGTCCTTAGCTATTACTTCAGCTACTTTCTTACCCGACAGTAGCATACCACCGAATATAGGTCCCATGCGCGGGATCCCGTACAGTTTCGCGACCGCCATCCCTGCAGCATAGAGTCCTGGGGCCACCCTACCTGTCCTCTCAACAATTAGTCTCTCACCAACAGATGCCTCAGCAGACTTCTCACCCTTTAGTGACACCCCCAGCTCCGGCACCTTCTTAGAGACGACAGTGAGTACTTCAGCATCATGTCCTGTAGCGTCAACAACCGCCTTAGACCTAATGAATACTGGGTCAACATGAAGTCCGCTCAAAGGTATTGCTGTCCAAGTTAATGCTACGCCACAAACCCTGAGCGGGTTCTCTGAGATCACCACATCCTCTACCATAACGCCAAGCAGGAATCTAGCTCCAGCATCCAGTGCCCCGGCAGCTAACTTAACTTCAAGCTCAGCAGCATCAACTACGTAAAGCTCCTCCTCAACCTCATCATACCTTACGTTAAACTCCCTCAAGATCTCCTGGGCTGGAGATTCGACCAGCACCTTGTGAAATAAGTTCCCTCCACCTCCGATTCCGCCACCCACACTTAGCCTACGCTCAATCACCAGTACCTTGAACCCTTCTTCAGCTAAGTACTTAGCCGCTGTCATACCTGAGGGGCCCGCACCAACGATAACTACGTCTACTTCAGTGAATTTAGCCCAGTCTTCAGCACTCTTGAGGACGATGTACTTAGTTATTAAGTCCTCCCTAACCTCTCTCACACGTGACACCCACTCATAAAATACAGCAGGCTAATTATAAGGCTATGCCTATTAAAACACATGAACTTATATCTACAGCATTGAGAGATCATGGGTGATACATATTAGTGGGGGTCCTTGTGGCGAGAAGGTAGGTCATTACACAGAAATTAAGTCAGCCCCAGTTCCACCTGATGCAGCTGAGAAGACATTCATTAGGTGGCTGATCAGTAAGAAGGATGGAGCACCTACATTTGCCATGAGGTTATTTGATGTTGAGGCTGGAGGGAAAATAGCCCCCCACCACCACCCCTGGGAACACGAAATATTCATTCTTGAGGGGGAGGGTAGAATAAGGATCGGCAGCAAGTGGTACGACTTCACTAAGGGCTCATTCATATATGTACCGCCTAATGTAGAGCACGAGTACATTAACACAGGCAACGGTACTTTGAGGTTTATTTGCGTGATCCCGAACGAACCATCAACTACTGAGAAAGGCCCGCTGAAGTGCTGAGGTTTTAACAAAAATTAGATAATTATTTTTCCTCACTAGTGTTAGGGATTATGAGGTAATTGAGATGATTCTGGTATGGCGTAATGAGGAGTCCTCAATCAGGTATGTTGAGGGAGCAATAATCTCAGCTTTAAGACTTAAGAGATTCTGGCGTAGGAGAGGACTGAGCGAGGATGAAGCCATGAAACGTGCCGTGAAGCAGGCTATAGGCATGATTAAAGTCAGCGGACTCAGCGAGAGGGACGTAATCTCAACACTTAAAGAACTTAAGAGGATGACTGAGTCAGTACTGGAGCAAATGGGGAAATAGAGGAATTATTTTTAGTAGTGTCATTTGCCGTACTTACTGTACGTATTTTACCGGGTGATGTACTATACAGTTTCTGCGATAAGGCCTCTAGCCCATCAACACATCTTGCTAAAAGAGAGTGAGGTAGCGGTGGAGCCTAACGGCACAAGGCTTCATCCACGAAGTTGTATATTGTGATTCTGCGGCGTAGCTCTTACTATCTCACAGAATTTTCTGTGGTACGTAAAGATTTAAAGAAGTGACGTAGCAATTCAAAGTACTTGAGCGCACTGACCGCACCAACTAATTGCTTGTAACCCTGGAGTACATGCTATAGCTCCTGAGCCCCAGAATTAGAGCTGAAGACCCAGTTATTCATTCCTACAAGGAACTTTTAATTAAGTTTCTTTAAGTTATAATAAGTGGGGCGTCGTAAATGAAGAAAATTTCTGGGTGGGTTGTGGCCAGATTACTTCACCCTAGGCCAGCCTGTATAGTAATAGCTAAATCAAGAAATGGCAGGGTAAATGGCTGCACCGTGGCCTGGACCACCCCCGTTAATGCTGAACCACCTATAGTAGCTATTTCTCTAGCTTACAAGAGACTCACGTACCAGTACCTTAAAGAGTCGGGTGAGTTCACTATTAATGTCCTACCCAAAAGGATGATTAATTCGGTTCACTACGTGGGTGTGGTGTCAGGTAAGGAAGTTGAGGATAAGCTCGGGAGGGCTGGTTTCAGGTTGAGGGAGCCTAAGGTAATTAAGACGCCAGGTATTGAGGGTGCACTGGCGATTCTTGAATGCAGGGTGAGAGATGAGGTAAAGTACCCAGATCATGCACTAATAACAGGGGAAGTAGTTCATGCAGCAGCTGACGAGAAGTTCTTTACGGAATCTCATTATTCTAAGTTAGCTGAGGTACTTCTACATGTCGGTGGAGACACTTATGCGGTGCCCGGGACGTATATCCAAGCCAAGGAGCAGACACCTACCTAATGAACTTCCTCATCACGTCTCCCAACCTCAGCCTAACAGCTCCTAAAGGGAAGTCGAATTTCCTCAGTACTTCCCTAGCTTTAAGCAACACCTCATTTTTCCTTGGGCTCAGTTCGATCATGAACTTGACTCCATAAACCAGCGTGTAAACCGCGTGAATATACATTCCGGCCAGGGCCAGAAGCCCGTCGATTACGGTAGGGGACTCAAAGCACTTCCTAGAGGCTATCCCCACCTTAACTGCAAGGAATAAGAGTAGTGCGAGATAAGATACCAGCAATAATACAGGTATAGTAACTAGAGGGTGTGCGAGAACCCGGGCAAGAAATATTAGGAGCGCCGCAATTGCGGGTGATAGAGCAAATAATGACCATAGAGGGAAGTCTACAGGCAACTTCAAGCCCGCGACAAGCGCACCCTCCACAACACCTCTCATCCTAGCTCTCTGCCACGAAGTAACCTCCTTCAATGTCTTAGGCATAGATACCTTAACTACTGCGTCATCTCTGTAGCAGAACCTCCTGCCTTTCATGAGGGCTAGCAGACTGAAGTAGAAGTCGTCACCTCTGAATACGGGCGGGTAGGTCACTAAGTTAAACACACCAGTACGTGTTGCCTCATTATTTCCGGGTGCATGTGTTCTCCTAATGAAACTAAATATTACATGGAAGCTGTGGTACCAGTAGAGCATCCTGCTCCAGATAGAGACATTCCGCACTACCGACCTGCCAGATACTATGTCGCACCCATCCCTCAGGGCTTCAACCAAATTATACACGTAAGTACCCGAATACTCATTCTCGGAGTCACCCCAAATGATGGCCTCATACCCATTATCCATGGCGTACCTGACGGCCTCAACCCTGGCAGGCCCTACACCACCCCTGACATCCTGAACCTTAAACTTCACGCAAGGATACCTACTCGAGAACTCCTCAACAACCCTCGCTGACCCATCCCTAGAGCCACCATCAAGAATTAAAACATCGAAGCACTCACATATTCTACATCCTACCTGACGACTTAATGAGTCGAGACACCTCCTTAGGCCTTCAGCATTGTCCTTATTCATAACGACTAGTAATACCCTCCCCATTTACAACCATTTAATGTAGGTAATACCCCAGAAATATAACCATTTTCCTGGATGTCTATTAATCAAGTAGCATTAACCAGGTAATACTTAAGTTAGGTGATGCTGAAGCCCCTTTACATTAGCTAAATTAAACATGTATCGACAGTCCCGCACCTAAGCTAGCAGGGTACAGTGCTTTTATGGAGAATACTCAGTTTTATACACTAGTTAATTTAGTTAATGTATACCTGCAACGAACCCGAAGTTAATACTAGTGAGATTAAGACATTTTTTAAAGACATGACCTGACTTTAATAATGAGGTGCATGAGCCGACATGGCTGAATCAAAACTCGTAGTAGGATTCATTATCGCCATAATAGTTGCTGGTATGGCAGCATGGTATGCAGGATCTCAAACTGCAGCACCGCCAACCTCTGCTAAGCTACCACCGTCAGTGACCACCATGACGACCACTGTGACGGAGACAGTCGGTGCAGGAGCCACAGTAACTACTACAATAACCGTAACTGAAACACCTGCAACTACTGGGGCACCTCCAGCTTGGACCCCGCCAAAGAAGATTAGGGTTGCTTGGGTTTACGTAGGCCCCATCGGGGACTTTGGCTGGACTTACCAGCATGACGTGGGCAGGAGGGTTGTGCAGGCGATATTTAAGGACTGGCTGGAGACCACATACGTTGAGAGTGTGAGTGAGGCCAAGCTTAAGGAGGTTGTTGAGACTCTCATAGCTAAGGGCTATAACGTGATATTCACGACGTCATTCGAATTCATGGACGGCACGCTTGAGGAGGCTAAGAAGCACCCTGACCTACTCTTCTTCCACTGCAGCGGCTACAAGAGATGGAAGAACATGGGCACGTACTTTGCTGACCTAGTTCAGGTCTACTACCTCAACGGCTTAATGGCTGGAGCATTGACTAAGACAGGACACATAGGGTATGTGGCGGCATTCACGATACCTGAGGTGGTCAGACACATTAACGCATTCGCTATAGGGGCTAAGGAGGTTGGTGAGCAGTTAGGTAAGGACATTAAAGTCTACGTTATTGAGATCGGTGCTTGGTTCGCTCCCGACAAGGCTAGGGAAGCAGCCAGAACACTCGTTGAGAGGTACAACTGCGACGTCCTAGCATATACTGAAGACTCAACAGCAATAATTCAGTTCGCTCAAACATGGACCCAGCAGCACCCTGACCACCCAGTCTACGTGTTCAGCCACTACAGCCCCGGTTACGCATACGGACCTGACGTAGTAGTTAGCGGGCAGCTAGTCAGGTGGGAGGTGATCTACGCTGACATACTATCTAAGATACATGCAGGGATACTGACACCATATAATCTCGATAAACTAGATTACTGGTACCTCCTAGACAGTGGTGCTGTGGACTTAGCCTGCCACGTGTACCCGGACGGCAGCATAATGCACATTAACCCGAAGTTCGTGCCAGTGCTAAAGAACATAAAGATTAAGGATAAAGTAACTGGAAGTGAAACAAACGTTTATGACCTGGTAATGAGCAGGTACTACCAGATGAAGGACGCACCAATGCTCACACCTCTGGAGGCTGTAGAACCTCACAAGTACGAGAACCTCACAGTCATAAACATTGCTGAGGAGTCAGGGAAGGAAGAGAAGTACATGATAGCTTCATTCCACGTCTTCACAGGACCTCTAGACGGCTACATGAAGGATGACCCAAGTAAGAAAGTACACATACCTGAAGGTGTCGTACTAGGTCACGACGAGCTGTGGACCATGCAGTGGTTCGTTGACTGGGTTGTCTATCTTGGCAGGGGCTGAGTAACTTACCGATAATGAGCTGAGGGAGTTGGTTTGACACTCCTCAAGACCTACAATAAGGATTTTTCCTCAAAAAATAAACCACCAGTTGTTTCAGTTATAGGGATCTCAAAGAAGTTCCCTGGCTCTATAGCACTTGATAGTGTTGATTTCACTATCTTAGAAGGCGAGATCCACGCATTGCTTGGCGAGAATGGAGCAGGAAAGTCGACACTAGTTAAGATCCTATACGGGATATACGTACCTGACAGAGGGGAGATATACATTAGAGGTAGGAAAGCACGAATCAACTCACCTAAGGAGGCAATAAGGCAGGGCATAGTCATGGTTTCACAAGTACCTCAATTAATTGATAAATTAACCGTAGCTGAGAACCTTATTTTAGGACTAGAAAAATACGGCTTCATAACTAGGGTAGGGAAAGTCAGGTACTTCATTAGAGAGAAGAGCAGGGAAGTAGGTATTGAGGTCGATCCTGACACTGAGGTATGGAAGCTAAGTTACACGCAGAAGCAACTGGTCGAGCTACTCAGGGCTCTACTACTTAATGCTAAAGTACTCCTGTTGGATGAGGCAATAACCTTCTTACCATTAATTGAGAAAAAGAAATTCTATAAATTCATCAGGGACTTCGCCAGCAAGGGTGGTTCAGTACTACTGATAACCCACAAGATCTATGAGGCCCTGGAAGTAGCTGACAGGATCACCGTACTGAGACTCGGTCGCGTAGTAGGTACTGTGCCAAGAAGTAAGGTGTCACCTGATGATGTTAGGAAAATGATGTTCGCTGAGAGGTCGTCTCAAGTAACGTACGAGAGGCTACCTATATCGACACCCAGGGAGTCAGCCGCACTTGAGATTAGCGACCTGTGGGTGATGGGTGACCATGGCGACCACGCAGTTAGGGGTGTAAGCCTGACTTTGAGAGCTGGCGAGGTCATGGGTATAGCGGGTATTGCTGGTAATGGTCAGAAGGAGCTCATTCAGGCTATAGTTGGGTTGAGGAGGGTGGAGAAGGGCAGGATAAGACTTTACTCAGAAGACATAACGAATAGAAGCGTAAGTAAGGTTAGGATTAGGGGTGTGGGCTACATACCTGATCAGCCAGCTAAGTACGGACTGTCACTCGAGAACAGTATTGAGGAAAACCTAGCCATGCTTCCATCGCTAACCAACAGACTAATAAACTGGGGTAGTATCAGGGATCTAGCCCGCAAACTGATTAAGGAATTCAACATAATGACACCCTCACCCAAGACCCCGGTTAAGTTTCTCTCAGGAGGAAATATAATGAAGGTACTGGTGTCTAGGGAATTACTTGTAGCTAGGAGACTGCTGGTGGCGTACAACCCTACTAGGGCGCTGGATGAGGTTACAGCAATAATGGTCAGGAAGTTTATTAAGGAAAAAGCGAGCACGGAAGGCATAGGTGTATTAGTAGCTTCTGAAGACCTTGACGAGATCCTCCAGATCAGTGACAGGATAGCTGTAATGAATTCAGGCAGGGTCGTAGGAGTTTTCTCAAGTAGCGAGGTTGTACGCGATGAAATCGAAAAGCTCATGGTGATGTAGCTTGAGGCTAGTTCTGGTCAAGAGGGTGAAGCCACTGCCGCTCGGTGGACTTGTCATACCTGGGGCATCGATTGTCATAGGAATTTTAATATCTACGGTCGTGCTCTACGTAATAAGTAGGGCTGACCCACTAGTAACTCTATCATGCGTAGCCTCTGCCCTAGTGTCTCCTGAAATAGTTCTCACTTTTCTTTTCCTAACGATCTTAGGTGTTGCACTTCTAGTAGCCTTCAATGGAAGCATCTGGAACATAGGTGCTGAGGGGCAACTCTGGCTCGGCACCGCAGCAGCCACATATATAGCTCTATTCACCACACTCCCTCAGGCACCAGTAGTAGCCAAAGTGGCTATGGTTTTGACTGCGATGGCATTGGGTGGTGCGTGGGCAGCAGTAGCTGGTGTACTGAGGGCTTACTTAAGCATTGATGAAGTCCCAGTAACATTAATAATGAATTACATAGCGTACTATATAATCAATTACCTAGTTAGGGGTCCGTGGCTGGGAAAGAAAACGTGGGGGTACATTAGAACTGACATGATACCCGACCAAGTAAAGTTTACCCTGCTCCCAGGCTCAACTACAGTCACTTATGAGGTACTAGTAATTGCTGTCCTAGCTCTCATTGCCGTGTACTTCATGCTTAAGTATACCTCACTCGGTCTAAGGATCAGGATCTTAGGATCAAATCCTGACGCACTTAAGGCTGCCGGAGTAAATGTTAAGGCGTTAATAATTACAGCACTAACCTTAAGTGGCGCCATAGCTGGTGCGATGGGCGCTGCGCAGCTGGCAGGGTACCTGCACAGGATAAGCTATCCAATAGAGTCACATACAGCTAACTACGGTTACACAGCCATCCTCGTTGCATGGCTCTCAATGCTGGACATCAGGGCAGTACCCGTAGCTGCATACATAGTCAGTGCCCTATACCAGGCCGGTATAAGCATGCAGATAGCTGGCATCAGCAGTGCTTCAGCAACCTACGTATTCATTGGTGCTGTACTCCTAACTTTCACGGTTCTAAGAGTGTTCAGCGAGTATAGCCTCAGGATTATTAGGGGGTGAGGTGGTGTGGACGCCGCGTCATACGTACTTTCAGTAGCCCCAGCATTCATGGCCTACTATCTGACATCTCTTGGGCAGGGCTTTTTTGAAAAGTCAGGAGTTCTTAATTTGTCAATAGATGGTGTATTCGTCTTAGGAATAGCCGTTGCCTATGCAGCAAGTATATACTCCTGCAGCCCCTGGGTCGGGCTGGCCGCCGCTGTGCTGACTGCAGTAATTTTCGGTATACTACTTACGTATGTCACAACTAAGTTCCCAGTAAGTCATGGAGCGGTAGGTCTCTCAATAATGTTCCTGGGTTACGGTCTCGCAGGACTAGTTGGGGTTGCAGCTAGGAACACATACAATGAAATGGTTGTCTCCGGTATCTATCCTCAATTCACACTTCCAGTGACACCCATTGCTAAGGTACTGATGTTTGCTATACCAGCAGGCTTAGGCATCCTTCTATATCTCTTGGAAGTAAGGACAAAATTAGGTGCTGCTGTGAGAGCAGTTGGTGAAGACCCTCACGCCGCAACATCACTCGGTATTGACGTTCTCAGGGTAAGGCTTATTGCTGCAGCCTTAGGGTACTCCCTAATAGGTGCAGGCTCCGCAGGCTTCCTGACCTGGGTGGCTACATGGTCTGAAGGCACCGGCATAAATCATGGATGGATAGCATATGCAGTATCACTTGCTGCCGGCAGGCACCCACTATTGACTGTAGGAACAGCAGGTGCTTTCGCCATATTAGCGACCTACATGTACACTCTCCAAGCGGCCTACAATTTGAGCCCTGAAATAGCTAAGATGATTCCATTCATAGTAGCAATAGGGGCTATGGTTACCTTCATGTCTACACCACTAAGGAAGAAGCTGGCACCTCCGCAATCACTAGGGAAGAGATTCTTCAAGGAGGAGAGAACTGTCTAGGCTCCACCCCTAATATCCTTAATAATACGATTTACCTCCCTGACAATATCGGCCAGGTCTAAAGCACCTGCTGCCAGCAGGCCTGAAATTTCATAGTCCATGACTAGCTCCGTTAAACCAGGCCTCACCTCCCTAGCATTAACTAGTACTGTCACTTCCTTCCTCCCATACCTCAGCGGCACAACACCCCCCGGACTCTTCCTCATTATAGCTACCGACTCACTCATCTCCCCCACCACCTCATACCCTAGAGACCTCAAAGTAGCAATTACGCTCTTGAAGACCTCGCAAGCTACGTCATTAACCTTAATTATGCACTTGTGTCTGCTGAAGCTTCTCGACCTGCATACACCGCCAGGCACTTCCACTTCATCCCTCACCTTATCCGCATATAAGACCATGTAGTTCCTCATGAGTACTGCCGACCCCGCTAGAACAATGCAGATTCCAGCCAGCGACATAAGGCTACCTGACCCTTGCGCGTCCCTACCCCCACTCACTCCACTACTCACCAATAACGCAGTAACCAAAAGTAGCATAACACCAGCTAAAATCAGCATTAAACCAGCAAAGCTAGACTTCTTCACTACTTCTCCGCACCTGCAAGAATCAGCCTACCTAATGACGTAAATGCCCTTCCCCACAAGTGAAGAGGTACTTGAGCCTTACTGGCTTTCCACCCGTACTTCTCGTTAAACGACTCACGATCAAGTACGTAGGCATCCACTACATCAGCAATTACCAGAGAAGTATCTCCGAGAACCTCCTCCCTCCATAGCGAAGCCTCAATAACTGCCCTCGCTTTTGCTAAGCGGGGGCTTCCTACACTCCTCGACTCAGCGAGTTCTATCTTAAACTCTCTGACCTTATTTAATTTGCGCCCACTAGTCCTTCCAACATCCCATATGAGGTTCACTAGGTCTGTGAATACGATATTTACTGTGAAGTCCTTGAATTCCTTGATCATTGAGTAGGTATGAGAATTCACGCCGATTGCAAGGGTAATTCTAGGGGGTTCCTCACTAACAGGTGAAACCCAGGATGCTGCCATAACACCTATACTGCTCTTCTCCCTACCCGACACCACCACGTAGGCAGGTCTTGGGTGAAGTATCAAGTACCAGTATTCAGGCAGGGAACTAACCATAGTGTGCACCAAGTATTTAATATTAGATGGTAGGGTAATTTACTTTATTTATGTACTAGGAGTCATCTACATGAAAATTCTTGGTGACGTGTCTTATTAGGGGGCTAAGAATGAAACACTTACTACTGAAGTATCAAATATAGAAATATAGCAGTTCATTAAGATGCAGCCGCATTTTATATACATCATATAACTTCTTTCAGGTTTTGACGTATTATAGGGAGGATGAGTTAAGACGTAGTTAGGTAATGTTTTGGGACCTAATGTAGTTAGGTAGGAAACGACATATTAAGATACCTACTTACTATTATTAAGGTGCCCTACCTAAGTAGGTGGGGCTATAGTGCTGAGGGGGTGAGTAACTTTGCCTGGTGCCGAGGAATTAGTCTATGAAGTCTTTTTAGCGCTGGGTCTGGCATTAATTGTTGGGAGGCTGTTTGAGGAGTTATTCGCTAGGCTCGGCACCCCTCCTGTGTTAGGGGATCTGGTTGCTGGGCTTATATTAGGGAAAACAC